>DATFJH010000060.1:0-5487 GCA_035269265.1 Candidatus Absconditabacterales bacterium | reverse complement strand
TTGTGAATAAGCCAATAATTGGTCTACAGAAAAAGTTTTTCAATCAAAATTGATTATTCATATTGATGTATCATCACAGCTTGTTTCTATGGCTAGTGTTTTCATGATTAGACGTTTCAACGTAAAAGCGTTTAAACGTTGCAACGATTTGACGCTGAAACGTTTATGAATATTTGCAAAATTTTGTATTTATGATTATAATGTATATATATTTAAATATTTAAATCAAACCATGTCTATAAACAATTCTGATTCACACTACAAATCAAAATGAAATTCTGATTTTGCTGATACTTTGGAAAAAGCTTTGGAAAAAAGTCAAAATTTGGAAAATTGAGAAAATGAGAAAAAAAGAAAGAAAAAAGTCAAAAAATTTCCAAATAAAAGAAAAATTGAAAAAAACACAAGAGAAGAATCTGTAGAAAAGGGTTCCAGTTTTACTACGGATGATATAATGAGAACTTTAAATGAGGCAAATCAATGGCAATGAGTAGTAAAAGAAATTTTTGATGATTGAATTAATCTATTTATAGGTAATAAAAAATATTTTATTCCTAAAGTTTACTTTGACGAAGAAGTTGCTTCTGATTTAAACATAGGAGATTCTGTTGCTTTTGAGTTATGATGAAACAAAATTTTGACATTGATGAAAAATGCAAGTGAAAAAAAATCAAAAATAGAAAATTTGAATAAAAATATTTTGAGAGATGGTGTACATAAATGAGTAATATCTCATTATCAAGATAAAGATAAAGGTCATTCTGATAGATGATATTATGTAAAAATTGGTAAAGTTTGATGAGAACAAGATGAACTTTTTTTGCCTTTAAAAGATATGAAAACTAGTTGAGTTGCTAAGGTTGGAGATTTGATTTCATTGAAAATTAAAGACACACCAAAAACTACAGAGGTGGAAGAGTTTTATTTAAAACCATGAGATGAATTTATTTTAAAATCAAACAATTATAAATACATAAGTAAAAAAGGAAAAGATCCGTTTGTTTTTGTAGATATGGGTGTTTATAAATGAATTATAAGAGGAGATATGTTGCCCAAATGATTTAAAAAATGAGATGATTTGGACGCAAAAGTTAGATTTATAAACAAAGAAAAGGCTGAAAGTGCAAGAGATGGTCTTCGTGGTAAGTGGTTGGTTTTTGAAGATGTAAGAAAAATTTTTGTAGAAAAAAATAAAACAAACAAAAATAATGTTAAAAAAGAAACATTTAGCAAAAAGAAACCAAAAATAAAACAAACAAAAACAAAGCAAAAAAGTGTAGTTTAATTTTCTTGTGTAAGTCAGCGAGCAATTTTTTTGATACTTGGTAAAGAAAGTATAAGTATAGGAAGATTAATTGCTGTGGCTGCTAAAATAAACTGTAAAAAATTTGTATAATCTATATTGATATAATAATATCAAATTAATCATATACCGATGCTAATTCCCAGTAGAGTTAGCATTTTTTTTCGATCAATTTTTGGTAATAATTTGTTTTTGTATCATATATATATGGCTCATATTACAAATAAGATTTCCAATAGTACTTGTGTAACAACTCATCATAGTATTTGAAAGTTTGGTATAAGATATAGTCAGACTGAAAGTCATATGATCACACCAAATAAGTTTATATTTAAAAGTTTGTTTTGTTTTTCATTGGCTACAAATATATAGTTGAAGATTTGTTTTATAAAACTCAAAAATAATACAAATCATAAATATGGTAATATAGTGTTTGTTCAAGGATTAGATAAGTTTGTTCAGATAAAGTCTGATCATGATATGAGGTATATTATTTCATTTTTAAATATGAAAAAATTTATTAACACAATCGATCATATCCAGGTAACTAGTGTCATAAGATTTCCAAAACTTTTTCTTTTTGCTTCATGGCTGTAAGATGCTACATTGTGTAGTAGGCTATTTCATAATGCAGAGGGAATTATCAAAAACACTTCTATCAAAGTTAGTCACAATGCCCATATACCTGTATATACAAATCATTGTGATGTGGGAAAAAAGTTTGATAAAAATATCAAAACCACCAGTGTATGAAAGCTACTTAGATAATAAGATAATCAGTATTTCCAGTTTGTTTTGATTATATCTTTGGTAAATTTTTTGTCAAATTGTACCTTAAGTTTTAGTTTTTGGTTAGATTTGTGTAGTACATATAACAATTGTGTTATTCAGCTGGCGACGACAGATAATAAAACCAATCAGAATGCAGTAATAGATTTTGGATTTCAACTAGTAAAGTCTACATTTGGTAACAAAACAAACAAAGTGATTACCAATATTATTATTTGGCTGACTCTGGCTAATATCAATCCAATACTTAGATCTTTCATTCTCCAAAATAATTGTAGTGGTAGTTGTAGTATTCATGCAGCCATAAAACTAGCCGAAAAAATCATTCCTAATGGAATTCATCGTATTAGATATGGGTTTGATGTGTATGCAGGTAAAAAGTATGCAATAATAATTGCAACAAAATAAACAATACTCATTATAATAAATCTTGTACCTACAAATTTTCAATACATATCTTTCATTTTTGGTTTTTCTATACTATTTTCTTCTTGAGATTTTATGGCTCATAGTCTTTTGACTGCTATCACATACAATCAAAAATCTGCCATAGCAGACCATATAGCAAAAAACTTTAATATAGTACCATAATCTCAATACCTCAAAGGTCATAAATATGGTGATACAAATTTAATCACTAAAAAACCACAAAGTCAGCTAATGACTCTTCATATCAATTGTCGTGCAGCATCTTTTATTACTAATTTATGGCTCATTGTATGAACGTTTCAACGTTAAAGCGTTGCAGCGTTGCAACGATACAGCTTTTGATTATGTTGTTTTTAATGTTTTAATATATTTGTATATCATAATGCTTATGTGTTTAGTCTTATCATAGTATTGTTCAAATTCATTATTGTTAATATATTTCTTTTTTAATGCTATATGTAACATACTTCTAACCTCTCAGCAACTTCATCTAGATATGTATAGAAATCTCTTTAATTCTTTATCGGTATCTCTTTCAAAACCTTCTGCTATATTGTTGCTAATAGAAAGAGTTGCTCTTAATATTTGATCTTTAAAAAAGTTTCTAATATTTTTGTTTTGTTCAACTATTCATGATATCTCATAATATAGATTTATTGATTCTTTTCGGATTTTTAGATTTTCAAATTTCATGTTAATATTTCGGTATTAAAACGTTTGAACGTTGTAACAATGTTACGTTTAGACGTTATTATAATTTCATTTTTCTAGAGACTTTTTCCCAAAATGTTTGTGGGAATTCTCCAATCATTGGCAAAAATTTATTCAATTGTTCCAAAAATTTTCTCATATTTTCGTTTGAATCACTTATTGTATGTATGTTGTGATGTTTTTGGGTTATAAATACAATGTTTTTTATATTTTGTTTTTCTGGATCTATTTCCAAAGAATATCCTGTAAAATTTTTTCGATTTGACAATCTATCTCATATAATCAATCAATCATCTGTAATTTTTATTTTGATCTCTTGATTGTTTATTATACCATAATACAAGTATCCACCTAACAAAAAAAACATTAATATGGCTCAAACTATATTTTTATAAAAAATTGATACTAAAAATATTATTACAAAAACACTAGCAAAAGCTATATACCACAATTTACCTCTTTCAAATTTTTCTGAGTTGTAAACTTTTAGTTCCATAATATTTCGTTTGAAATTAAATTTTTGTTTAGATTGATGATATACAAGTGTTTTTATTATTCAAGTAAATTGTTTTTTTGCTTTTATTGGGATAGTCTATTTTGGAGAATGGGTTAGTCCCCTTTATGAAAGGGGATCTAGGGGATTCAAAAAAACAAAAACTCAACCCCCTTAATCCCCCTTACGAAGGGGGATGGTAAAAAAGCTCCTGTTTTCTTTTGTTATTTTTGAAAAATTAAAAAAAGGTCTCCATTTTGGAGACCTTTATAAGCCACTGCTAAGCAGGGCGAGTTTTGATTCTACCAGCGCAGAATTTTTTTGTTGGGAAATTTTGTTTAATTTAGAATAATTTTGTTGGGTGATTTTTTGTTTACAATTTATTATACTGACAAAAAAAATGCTGTCAAATTTTGTCTAACTTTTTTATTTATTTTAAATTTTACTTGTTTTTAAGTGAGAAAAAAATAACTTTAAAACGTTGTAACGTTTAAACGTTTCATCGTTAAAACGTTTCTTGTTTTATTGTTTTATGCTGAGAAATGGATTTTGTAGAAATTGGTAAAAAACGACAAAAAAAATGGTCTGAAGAAAAAACTTACAAGGTTGTAGAAGATTCAGATAAACAAAAATTTTATATATTGGATATGTTTCCTTATCCTTCTGGAGCTGGTTTACATGTTGGGCATCCTAAATGATATATTGCTACTGATGTAATTGCTCGTAAACACATGTTGCAATGAGAAAAAGTACTTCATCCTATGGGATTTGATACTTTTTGACTTTGAACAGAACAATATGCTATCAAAAATAAAATGAAACCACAAGTAGCTGCTGCTACAAATATAGAAACATATAAGAAACAATTGGAAATGTTTGGTTGTACTTATGATCGAGATAGACAAGTTAATACTGCTGATCCTAAATATTTTAAGCGAACACAGCAAGTTTTTTTGAAATTGTATGGTCATTATTATGATGAAGAGGCTAAATCTGCTAAACCTATTGCAGATTTAGAATTGAAAATTGATAATGGATGATTGATAATTCCTGATGGCATGAGTAAAGAGGAATTTTTGGATAGCCAGAGATTGGCATATGTAGACCATAAACCAATCAATCGATGTCCAAAGTGTAAAACTTGATTGGCAAATGAAGATCTCGATTCTGATGGTACTTGTGAAAGATGTGGTACTATGGTAGAACAAAAACCAATGAGACAGTGGGTAATTAGAATTACCAAATACGCAGAAAGATTACTTGGGTGACTGGATCAATTAGATGGACGAGAAGATTCTGTAAAAGATCAGCAAAGAAACTGGATTTGAAAATCAGAATGAACACAGTTTGAGTTAAAAGTGCAGAGTGTAGAGTGAATAGTTAATGAGTCTTTTGAAGTTTATACTACTAGAATTGATACGGTTTTTGGTATGAGTTTTGTAGTGATGGCACCTGAACATAGTTTAGTTAAAAGTTTGAGGTTGAAAGTTGAAAGCTGAGAACTGAAAATTAATAATTGTGATAAAATAGAAGAATATAGGGAGCAAGCTAAACATAAAACACAGTTGGAAAGGACAGAATTACAAAAAGATAAAACATGAATAAAAGTCGATGGGCTTTATGCTATAAATCCATTTAATGGAGATAAAATACCTGTGTATATATGAGATTATGTGTTGGCAAATTATGGTACTGGTGTGGTAATGGCTGTACCTGCTCATGATGAAAGAGATTTTGAATTTGCTAAGAAATATGGAATAGA
>DATFJH010000059.1:0-3752 GCA_035269265.1 Candidatus Absconditabacterales bacterium | reverse complement strand
TTAAATGAAGATGGTACTTCTAAAAAATTAGCTGTAACTGATAATAACTATAAAAAAATGTTAAAGAGAGCTCAAACTATAAATAAATCTCAACCTTATTATAAAGCTGAGATTACTAAAGCTTTAGGTGAAGAAGTTGTTAGTAGATCGGGGAGAGAATATTATAAAATTACTCTTAGTCAAAGATCTGAATTAAGAAATGTCAATTATATGAGAGAAATTGTTCCAGATAATTATGTTGAAGAAATTATGAAACAATGTAAATAATGATTATATTTGCAGTTATGTTTAACTTAAAAAATATTATATGAATATTGCATGTCCGGTTAGAAATTTAAAGGAATGGAAAGAATTAGTTGCCAAATTAGGTTCTAAGAAAGAAGCTTATAAAGCTTTTATAGCTAATGGTTTTAAAATACCTAGTACAAGAGAACTTAATTTAGAAGATAATTATAAAAAAAATGTTGAGGAAAAGAAGTCAGCAAGATTCAATCCTATTATAGAAAGAAATGAAATTGAAATAAAAAGGCTTCGTTCTATTCTTAGTAGAAGACAATCTGATTTAAAGAATATTGAAAATAAATATGAAGAGAGAAAAAAAATACAATCTCTTAAAAATAGAATTGAAAACTTAGAAGAAACTAACGTTACTCTTAAAAAAAAGAAAGCGTTAGATGATATAGGAACTTATGCTGAAGAAGATTTAGATAATGTTGAGTCTATACTTAATAGATATTATTCAGAAGGTATAACTTTTAGTGAACTTCATAGTGTTATAAAAACTATAAAAATGTGGGAAAATGCAGGAGATTTTTCTCAGGAAGATCATCTATTTTTAACTACTGAAGAAATGGAAGAGATTGAAAATCCTGATAATGAATTAATACAGGAAATTAGAAATAAGTTCTTAGGTTGGAAGTTTCGTTCACAAAGATTATATAATAAATATATAGAAATATCTACCGCATTATTAAATGATTCAGCTCAAGAAGAGTTTGGTGAAGATGCTTATTTAGAATTAGATAAAGCTTTAAAAGATGTAAACTTTTTATTTAAAAATACTATAGATATTTCTGAAGCTGATAGCACCTTGTTTCAATTATTATCACAATGGAATAAAAAAGCAAATCATAATGCCAGACAAGAAGTTAAAGAAGATGTAACAAATATCAAATCTATAATAAATAAATTAAGAAAAAAAGGTGTTATGTCCACCTTTACTACTTTATTACAACAAACACAATCTAATTCAGATAAAAGAAAGACAGGGGATATTACATTTAGATTTACTCAAAAGTGGTTTGATGAGGAGAAAAAAATTCATAGAAGATTAAGAAATAAATTAAATAAAGCAGATAATATTGAAGATAGAGCTAAGGCTTCTGCTTTAAAACAAAAAGCTTATAAAGAATTTAGAGATGATATCAATAAAACAACTTTTACTTTAGATATGAGGAAGTTATTTTATGATGATAGTCTTGTTCAAGATTACTTAAAAACAGCATCTTCAGAAGATCAGTTCAAAGATATTAATTTTAAGTTTAATGAAGAAACAAGACAAGATCATATAAAAGAGATAAAAAAACATCTTGGTGAAGAAGGTTATCAAAGATATTATGAAAGAGCTAAAGACAAATTAGAGACTTTCAAAAAAGATATGGAAGCTCAAAGAGAAGCATTAGAAGCTGATTTTGGTGAAAATGTTGCTGCTGTTGAAGAAAATATGCAAATTTGGAATTTAAAATATAATCCTTTTTGGAATTCGCATTATGCTCATGAAGGTCATCCTGCTAAAAAAGTGGGTAATACTTGGGTTTCAAGTTCAAAACAATATGTTGAAACTATAGCAAGAAGGTTTGATGAAAATGGAAAAGATTTAGGTAATTATGACAAGAATTTTGAATTAATTGCCCAAGATCCTGATATGTATGAAGCTTATAATTTAATATTGGATGTTTTAAATACATATAGCTCATTCCTACCAACTTCTGATGTAGGATTTTTTCAAGTAAATACTTTACCTACAATTAGAAAATCTGTATTAGAATCTTTTACAAAAGATGGGATGCTTTCAGGACTTCAATCTACATGGGATGTGTTAAAGAATAATACAAGAGCTGAGGCTGCTGAGACAAGAATTCCAGATACAGATGAAAAAGAATTACAATTAAATTTTCTAACAAATACAGAAAGTGTTATTACTGATTATGTTGATAGAAAAACTATTGAATATAAAAATAATAACCCTGACTACGATGCTGCTGAGTTAGCTGCGTTAAAAGACGAATGGATTAAAGAAGTACAAGATAAATTAGCATCATCCAAATCATGGGATATAGAAAAAATACTAATTGCGTTTAGTACAGCAGCATCTCAATATAAACATAAGGCTAAAATTGAGGATGCTATGAAAATAACTCGTAATATGATTGATGAACTTGTAGAAGCTCAGGAAAATGCTGGAGAAAATCCTACATATAGTAATATGTCTGAAAGATTAGGTTGGAAAAGAAAAGATTTAAAAAATCTAAAAGATATGGTAAATCATTTTATGGATAACTTTTTTGGATATTCTATAAAGAATGATAAAGGTAAGATGAAGAAAAAAGTCTATACTAAAGAAGAAAAGAAAGAAAAAGCAGAATTAGAACAAGCCATTGAAGATAATTTAAAAAATTTTGAAGAAGGTGTTATTACGGAAGATAAGTTTATTGAAAACGATGATAGACTACAAACTCAATTAGAAAAATTAGGTGGGGTTAGAAGCTGGACTCGTATTGGTGATTTATTATTAAAATATATTCAATTAAAAGGATTAGGTTGGAATGTTTTTTCAGCATTTGCTAATATAGGTTTTGGTCAGATAGCTAATTGGGTTGAAGCTGCAGGTGGTCAAAGATTTACTCAAAGTGAATTAAGGAAAGCTACGTGGATCGCAAGACATTCTTTTGCAAAAAACTCTACATTTCATTTACTTGATACTCCTACCGCAAGAAAAATGAGAAATTTAATGGATAAATTAGACATATTAAAAGAATCAAAGAATGAGTTATTTGAACAAAAACTTAGTACATTTATGAAGAAGTTTAAGTTTGCTAACCCTTTTAATATGCAATCTCGTGGTGAATATTTAAATCAAGGTCCTGTAATGATAGCTATGTTACTTCATGAAAAAGTAATGTTAAATGGACAAGAAGTTTCAATGTGGGATGCAATAGGAGAAGATGGTAATTTTAAAGAAGGTGTATCTTTAAAAGAAGATTCAAGTTATAACTCTTTAGAAGATTTATTATTTCGTAAAAAAAGTGCAATAGATGATGCTGTAAGTGAACTTCATGGTAATTATGATTATGAAGATAAACCTTTATTAGCTAAAAAAACATGGATAGGACGGGCTTTGTCACAATTTAGAACATGGGCTTTCATGGGTTTTTATAATAGATTTGGTGGTGAACATAATTCTCATATTGCAGGTTATACTAAAAAAGGTAGATATAGAAGTTTAGCTACATATTATCAGAATTTAGGTGCTTTTCATGGTACAGTAAATATTACTAAAAATTTGTTAAGAAAATTAATATTCCAAAATACTAAATTTGATGAAATGATTGGTTCAGAAGATGGTTTTACTGAAACTGATGCTGCAAATATGAGGAAAAATTTACAAGAAATTGTAATGTATATGATTGTAACAGGATTAGGTTTATTATTAAAATCTGCTGTAGAAGATGATGATGATGAAAGAAGTAAAC
>DATFJH010000058.1:0-2013 GCA_035269265.1 Candidatus Absconditabacterales bacterium | reverse complement strand
ATAGCTAGTATTAGACTAGTCACAGACAGTCCTGATTTTTGTTCTTTCTTTTTTACAGGCATAATAAAAATCTTAAATCAAATAAAAAACTACAAATTTTATAATGATTTGTAGTCTGTAGTAAAGTTTTTTTGTAAACAACAATATTTTGTTTATTCAATATTTCTAAAGCAATTTAGTATAATAAAACAGATCCCAGAGTCTATTATTCAAAATCAGTTTGTTCAATTATTTTGTCAAAAAGTTTTACAGATTTATTATTACTATCAAACAAAAATGGCTCCACATCCCTTTGGAGAGCTATAAGATCCAACTCTGATATTCTTTTCTCAATAGCAATTTTTAATGATTTTCAATTATCTATACCAAAAGAATGCTTACAAAATCACCAATTTGGTTTTACTCACATTCACAAAAGATAAACGATATCAAAAAGATCTCTTCATTTTACTCTAGAAAAAAAAGCACTAAATTTCATACTCAAAAGTATATCTTTTGGTACTATTTTATAAGGTGCAACTATACCAAATTTTTTTATTACAAAAGTATCATGAGAATAATCATATCATTGTGGTGTAGTATCTATTTTGATAACTAATTTTTCTGTAACCATGCTCGCCAAATTATTATCAAACAATAGTTTTGGTATTTTGATACTACAATGAAAAGCTCACTTGTAAACATGTTTTATTTCAACTTCATATCACTCCAACAACAATTCTTGCTCTACTACTTTAGTTAATTTCTCAAATTCTTCTACCGTCAATCATCGATTGTCAAAATCAATATCTTCAGAAAACCTCTGAGAATTATATCAGATTCTAAGTGCAGTTCATCATATAAAACACAACTTTTTAGAAAGTGGACTAGAAAATATACTAGCCAATATCTTGTATTGTAAATATTCTCTCAATATAGCTTTTGGAAAATTATGTAATTTTGGTGGATATTGTTGTATTATATTATTCAAATTAATCATATTTTTTATTTATTATAAGAAATAAAATCTTCAATCAGTTCAATAATTCTTTTATTTTTAAACAATTGGGCACATTTTCTCAGATTGTCTTGATCAGTTAGTTCCCAAAGACGATATCTGTCTATCCTCAACTCTGCTATATCCTCTTTGTCCAAATGCTTTTTTAAGTAAAAAAAATCACAAATAGTTTTTTCTACACTCGCTAACAAAAAATCAAATCAATTATTGTTTTTTATATGTTTATATCACCAAAAAAGAGAGGGCTTGATGTTGTAATAATAAAAATTTCAAATATCTCATGATAATTTTTGAGTTTTCTTTGTACTACAAGCAGTAGTCATAAAAACTCATTCTGGTATCAAATCATAATATCTCAAGGCTGATTCCATACTAACGTAACTAGGCGAATATATTTTATTGCTACAAAAAAATAAGATTCTTTCATCAATCTGAAAAGAAGAGAGAGTGTACCATCATTTACTAATACGCTTTATGTGTCATTTCTTCATCCAATTTACCAAATTTGAACGCAAAAAACCTGGTTCATAAACACGCAATTGTTGCAAAGAAAAGCATCCTTGCTTTTGTCATATTTTTTCTAACTCACGCAAATTCATTTCTCAAAGTAACAAATAAATAATACTATAAGAAATATATTGATTTTTCTCAAAAATGCAAATCTAAACTAAGCCACAATGAAAAGTTTGTTATTTCTAAGTTGATTCGGTATAAAAAAAGACCCTAGGTTCTTTTTTTAAATAATTGCTATTTTTTCTCAAAAATTATATAAAAAACCTTTGCTAAGTTAACTTAGGCCTAAGATTTTAAATCAAACAAAAACTACAAATCTTATAATGATTTATAATTTTTAGTAAAGTATTTATTATTATATGTTTTTTAGAGAAAATTAAATATTAAAAATATTTTCAAGTCATTCTCCTATTTCATCAATAGCATCTGTAAGTTTATTTGAATTTATTTTTTCAATTAAGACATCAACAACATTTTTTGTTTCCTCTCAAATAACTCAATCA
>DATFJH010000057.1:0-2324 GCA_035269265.1 Candidatus Absconditabacterales bacterium | reverse complement strand
AAATTCTACTATTTTATTTTCTCTAATAGCTGTAACTCTAATTATACCAGGATAATCAAGCTGTTCTTCTATCTTTTCTCAAATAGTTTTCATAACTTTCTCCAAGTCTTTGTCTGAAACTTTTTCTGGATCTACATAAGTCATTATTTCTCTACCAGCTTGCATAATATAAACTTTATCTATTCATGATACATCTTTTATCAATTTTTCAAGTTCAGACATTTTTTCTACAAATAATTCTCTAGTATCATACCTAGCTCATTCTCTAGATGCTGAAATAGCGTCTGCAGCAGCTACGATCCAAGATATAGGGTTGGTCATAGGAACGTCATAATGATGCGCTTCAGCTGCATTAATTATCACACTATCCATACCTAATTTTTTCAAAAGTTCTGCTCACAAAGCAGTATGAGACTGTCATGTAGTAGCAACTATTTTACCAATATCATGAAACAATCCTGCCTTTTTTGCCATCACAGGATCTAATCCAATTTCAGTTGCTATAGATTCAGATATTTTTGCTACTTCAACACTGTGTAACCAAATATTTTGACCATAACTAAATCTTAAATACAATTGTCATAAATTTTTTACAACTTCAGGTTTCATCATTGGCAAATTCAGCTGAGTAAGTGCTTCTTTTCACTTTTCCATAAGTATATTTGGCAAATCTTCTACTACTTGATTATAAAATTTTTCAATATAATGCGGATTTATTCTTCCATCTTTTACCAATCTATTTAATACAGTAGCTGCTATAAATCTTTTCTCGTTATCAAAAGAAGATATCCTAACTACCATAGGAGTATCATCAATAATTAATTCTACTCATGTTAATTTTTCAAAAAACGAAATATTTCTTCACTCTCTACCAATCAATTTACCTTTATAATCCTCATTTGGCAAATCTACAGATTTTGTAGTAAATTCATTTACTGCTTCAGAAGATATTCTAGGCAAAGCCTTAGCCAAAATTTGTCCAGCTTCTTTATCGGCCTCTTCTGTCTTTATTGTTTTCATTTTTTCCACAAATTCTTTAATTTCTTTTTGATACTCAATTTCCATATTTGCAAAAAGTTGTTCTTTTGCTTCATCTTTTTTTAATTTTGAAATCTCTGCCAATTTTTCTGTTTGTTGTTTTATAATCTTATCTGCTTCTTTTTGCTTTTCATTAATTTTTTCTCTCTCATTATCCAATCTTTCAAGTTTTTCATCCATTTTTTCTTCTCTAGCCATCAATTTGTTTTGAATTTCTTCCATTTTTTTCAATCTTTGTTCTTCTATTCTATTTGCTTTTTCTTCTGCCTGTTCTACAATCTTGTTTGCCTTTTTTCTTCATTCATCCAAAATTTCCTCTTCCAATTCTTTTGCTTTTGACATTCTAGCTTTAAACTGTATAGCTTTTTCTGTCAAAGTCTTTTTATATCCAAAAAATCATCCTGCAGCTCCAATTCACGCTGCTAATACTATTAATACAATCGTTAAAATACTCATTATCTCTTAGTTTTTAAATTTTAAAAAATCAAAAATTCTTCAAAAATTTTTATAAGATTACACCATTCAATTGCAATGGAAAATAAAAACACATATGGATTGACATTTAATCGCTTATGTTTATAGTAAAAAAATAAACAAAAAAAATAAACTATGGAAAAACAAAAAGAAGTATTTCCTCAGCTAAAAAACATTATAGTTGATAAGCTAGGAATAACAGAAAGCGAAGTCACAAAAGGTGCTTCATTTTCAAACGATCTAGGAGCAGATTCATTAGACTTTGTAGAATTAATTATGGAGGTCGAAAATGAATTTAACGTAAGGGTCTATTCAGAATTTGAATATGCTCTAACAACAGTAGGTGATATGGAAAAATATATCCGAAATTACTTATCGGATAACAAAAAAAATTACCATGAATTTAAAGAAAAATTAATTTTATAGGAATGTGTTTTACATTCCTATTTTTTTTTACATTCAAAAATATATCATACTATTATTTATAAATAATATATTTTATGTCCACCTACTTATGACAAAACTTCCTTGTCGATACAAAAGTAAAAAGCTATATAGCTGAAAAAATAAGACAAATCTATGAAGACAACAATTTGAAGTGTATCATAGAGATTTGACCATGAAAATGAGCTATCACAAAGAAAATCCACAATATTTCAAATAATTTTTTCGTAATAGAAAAAGATGAAACCATGAAAGATCATCTTGAATGAATTTTAGACAAAGAACAAATAATTTTTGTGGATGTGCTCAAATCAAACATAGAAAAAGAACTTGAAAAAAGAAACATAGATCCAAAAAAAACTCTAGTA
>DATFJH010000056.1:0-5428 GCA_035269265.1 Candidatus Absconditabacterales bacterium | reverse complement strand
TCTATTCTCAAAGCACTCAATTGAAATCCTCCCTTCCTGTAAAATTTTCTTCCATCTTTATTATAGCATAAATTATAAAATATTTTATTACTGTTTAATTAGTACCATCCACCAAATATTTCTATTTGCGTATATTTAACTACAATTAAAGTTCCTATGTAAATACTCAAAATAAAAGCTATAGCTATTCTTGAAAAATTAAATGTTGAAGCTAAAATAATCATTCCTGTATGTATAGAATAAAATAAAAGGTATAAAAATGATCCTAATAGAGGATTTGAACGAGGTCTATAAAATAATCCGACTATACAATAAGTAATAGGATATAGAATGAATCCTGCTATTAAGTTATAAAAATATGAATCTGGACTATTTCCAAAAGGATTTGGTAGTAAGTATTGTCGTATAAAAATACTTGAAATTTTAATCATCTCGTACATTTTCCACATTTTTTTCCTTTCAGTAAACTTATTTACATACTTCCTATAATTCCCTTACTTTATAATAAAGGTTTAGAATTTCAACAATATCCATATCCATTAGTGGCTCATACATAAACGAATTAAAATGAATATTCTCAGGAATCATAATCATAACTTCATTTAATACCTTTTTTGATTGCTCATCTCCATTAACTTTGTATCTATTAAATAATTCTCTAGTCTGATTTTGAGTGATTTCATCATATATATTATCATCATCTAATTTATCCATCATAAACTTTTCTGATTTTAATCTTATAGAAATTGCCAATATAATCTTATTTTCAAGATATATATCACTATAATCAATATTTTCTGATTCTTCTTCTATAATCTTATATATGGTTTCTTCATCAGATATTCCATTCAAAAAATCATCATTTCCTAAATACTCTTCAAAAATAGTTTTAAGTTGCCCAACATTTATTACTTCAGTATATTCTTTAATATGCATTAAATTAGTCATAAAATCAAAATCATTCGAAATGTTTGGGTGATTATTTTTTTCTCTATCCTTACCATATTCTATAATATTTCTAGTAAATGGTATTAGAGCAATTGTAAATTTTTTATTTAAATTGTTCCTCCAATGAATAAAAGGTTTATTTTGATAACGTTCTTGTATGATTTTAATATTTTCATCTTCAAGTCTTGCTATAAATTTATTTTCTCTTTTCATACTTAACCTTGAAGATACGGTTCTATAGAAATCAAAATTATGAGATAAAATTAGCATATAAAATCCATTATAATCTGATATTTCTTTTAAATATTCAATAATTGCATATTTATTCTTGTAATCGAAAGAATCTGCAATGTCATCTATTATGAATAATGTTTTTTCACTATCTTGTTTTCTTTTTTCTATATCAAATATTATATTTAGTAAATACAGTGCTCTTTTTTCACCTTGACTTAATGTGTTTTTACTTTCCAAATCTTCTCTATTTATAGATTCCCAATTGGACGATTCATTATTGTCAAAATTACCATCTCGATAAAATCTAAAAATAACTCTAGGTAAGCTTTCTCCTATTATTGAACTTATTTTATTTTTTATCTCCATCTTAAAAGGTACTGTGAAACGTTCATTAAATATTTCTAATGCATTTACCCAAGGGGTTCTTTCAATATCAGTATTGTCAATTTCACTTTGTAATTCATTGAATTTTATTTTTAATTCATAAAAAGTTTCATCTTCTTTTTTGAAATATGATTTCCAGAGCTTTTTCTTGAAATTTTCTAAATTATTTATTCTCAATTCATTTATAATCTCGGGATTATTTTCAATTATTTCTTTTAGCTTCATTCCTTTAACTGTACTTAGTATTTTTTGTATTTTTTTAAATTCAGAAGTTTCAACTACTAATTCATCAATTTCACGTATTTTGTTTTTTAAATCTTCTATGCATTCAATGTTTTCTTCATTTGCTAATTTTATTTTATTTTCTTTAACAAAAAATGAATTCTTATTTAATTCTTTTTGAATTTTTTTAAGTTTAGGAAGTGTAAAATTCCCTTTATCTAGAAAATTATATTGTGAATATATTTCATCACTCTTATTTAAAAAATCATTAATAGAATTTTGAAAATCATCAGTTTTTATTTTTTCTATTAAGGAAGCATCATATATGTCAGCATATGATATATGAGAAAAATCATAATCATTCTCATTTATATTAATGCTATTCAAACTCATTAGAAAACTATTCTGATCACATTCTAAGTCTTGTATTAAACATTCTTCAAGTTCGTATATTTTTTTACCATTAGATATTTTTGCTATTTTTAAACTAGATAAACCTTCTAGTTTTTTCAAAAAATCAGTTCTAATTTCTAATAATGACTTTAACCTATCTTTTATTTCTTCATTAATTAAAAGTGCTGTAATATTATTTGATTCATAATTGCTTTCATATGAATTAATAACAAAAATATGCTCTGGGTCAATATTTTCACCATCAACTTTTACTTGCTTAATAACTGGCTCTTGATTAAATATTTTATCACATATTTCAGCATCTTTGTTTTTCTGAATTTTCTCAAATGTTTTTGTCAATGAAGTCTTCATCATTCCATTTCTTGCATATATAACATTTACATTACTATTTGAAAATGAAAACTCTTTTTCTAATTTTTTTATTCCAAAACAATTCTCTAAACTTAATTTTAATTTTTGCATAAATACCCCTTTTTTTTCAAAACTTTTATATATTAATCATCTAAATATTTCTCTAATACTTCACATAAATGAAATATGCTATCAATTTTTTCTACTATTCTTTTTTGTTCATTTACAGGAGGTAAAGAAATTAAGTTATTTGCTAAATATTTATAATGTCTACTGTATCCCCTATCATCAATAGCATTAGCATTATTTAAGATAGAATAGTAAAGGTATTGCATATTCTTGAAAAAAGGTTCCAGTATTTTAACTCCATCTGCTCCTACAATAAAATTAAAATCGATATACTTTACACATCTTGTATGATCTCCAAATATAATTACCGGGTAGTTAATATTAATTAAACTTTTTTCATCATTATAATATCCTTCAATTTTATTTTGAGATTGACTAATAACAGGATATTTACCTGATTCTTTGATTTGACTTTGCTTTATTTGGTGTTTCCTTGTAGAAATTGTATTTGTTATCTCTTCAAGTCTGACCCATTCCCAACTTTTAGGTATCTCAAAAGGCTTTTCTTCATCTTTTATAGGTGGCAGTTTTTTAGGTTTTCTTATTTTACCTTCTTTGTATAATTTTTTCTTTTCTTCTTCTATCTTCTTAAGCAGTTCTGATGCTGGTTCGTCAATTGAATCTTGTTCTACAAGTTTGCCTTGGATTGCATCTTGTAAGACTTTATTTCTAGTAAGCTCAATAGTTTCCAGTAATTTTTCCTTATCGGAATCTAATCTATCTATTAATTTAAATAATTCATCTATTTTTTCTACTATTCTTTTTTGTTCTTTTAGTGGTGGCATCGGTACTTTTATTGGATAAATTTTTCTACCAGATATAACAGGTTGAGCTGTGGCATTATTTTTCTGTCTTAAGTTTGTTTTTCTCAATAACCATACCAAGAAATCTTTATATATATTTTTATCGTCAAAATATGTTATGAAGGCATTATCAGTTATCCATGATTTTTTCTTGGTTAAATGAACATTACCACAATAATATCCTACTCTTCCTATTATTATTTGTTTTTCTCTTATATTATATTTATTGTAGTACCCATTAATGCCATTTCCCCCATAAACTGGAAATTCACCATCATCAATCATATTTTTTCGGGGTAAAAAATCGCCTGATTTAATACTTATTATTTCTCCTAACCTAACCCATTCCCAACTATCAGGTATCTCAAAAGGTTTTTCTTCCTCGTTTATTGGTGGTAATTTTTTAGGTTTTCTTATTTTTCCTTCTTTATACAATTTTTTCTTTTCTGCTTCTATCTTTTTTAGTAGTTGTGATGCTGGTTCGTCACTTGGGTCTTGTTCTACAAGTTTTCCCTGTATTGCAAGTTGAAGTATTTTGTCTTTTAGTTTTTGAGTGTCCATTTTAATCTTCAACTCCTTCAAGTTCTTTAGCAAGTTTCTCTATGGTTTCTTGTATGCTTTTTGCTTTTTCATCCATAGTTTGAAGCAGTTCATTCAGTTTGTATTCTTTTTCTTCTTTTCCATTATTTGGATTTTTAAAGTCAAGATTATAATTCGCCTCTTTTATTTTGTCTACATCTATAGAGTATGCATTTTTATCTTCTTGGTCTCTATTATCCCACCACTCTCTTACTCCATCTAAGTGACTATCTTTTAATGGTTTAGTTTTAGTAAATCCATTTTTTAGATAATCAGGTAATGGTACTTGGTAGTAGTCCACTTTTTTAGTTGGATTTGTATTATCAAAAAATAGTAGATTTGTGCTTATTGATGTATATGGTGCAAAAGCTCCACTTGGTATCCTTACTATAGTATGTAGATTGAATTCTTTAAGCAGTTTTTCTTTTATAGCTATCTTTGAGTTATCATCTCCAAATAAAAATCCATCTGGAAGAATAACTCCAGCTCTTCCATCCTGTTTTAATCTGTACATTATCAATGTCATAAAAAGGTCAGCTGTTTCTGATGTTCTGAATTCTGTTGGGAAATTTATCTGTACTGATTTTTCTTCAGTACCCCCAAATGGAGGGTTCATAGCTATAAGATCGAACTTATCCTTTTCTCTATAGTCTCTGACATTTGTAGTAAGAGAATTGTCTCTTAATATATTCGGTGTGTCTATTTCATGAAGTAGTAGATTTGTCATACATAAAAGATGAGGCATAGGTTTTTTCTCTATACCAAAGATTGATGATTTTATTTTTTTTACTTCTTCTGTGTTGTGTTTGTCTACATTTAAATATTTTAGCAAGGAAACTAAAAATCCTCCAGTACCGCAAGCAAAGTCTGCTATGCTTTCTCCTACTTTAGGTTGAAGTTTTTCAATAATAAAATTCGTTAAAGGTCTTGGCGAATAGTACTCGCCAGCATTACCAGCACTTTGTAAGTCTTTCAGTATATTTTCATATATATCATTAAATGCATGTCTTTCTTGGTAATCTTCAAAGTCAATTTCGTTTAATTTATTTATTACTTTTCTAAGTAAGGTGCCAGATTTCATATAGTTGTAGCTGTCATCAAATACGGCTTTGACTATCATTCCTCTTTTATCTGTACTTTCATCTATTTCTAAATCTTTAAGCTGTTTAAATAATTTTTCATTAACGAAATCTAGTAACTCATCTCCTGTAATGCCTTCTGGGTCTTCCGCCCAATTTCTCCATCTTAGTTCTTCGGGTATTATTGAGGTGTATTCTGTATCAAAAATCTCCCATTCACTTTCTTTTGCATCATATACTTTTAGAAACAACATCCAAACGAGTTGTGATATTCTTTGTGCATCT
>DATFJH010000055.1:0-6658 GCA_035269265.1 Candidatus Absconditabacterales bacterium | reverse complement strand
CTGATCTATATGTTTGTTTTTTGCCAATTCTGGAAAAATATATGACAACAAATTAGTTTCATCTAATAAAGAAATAAATGCAAAAGGATCTCATGAAATAAAAACTTTCATCATTTCATCTTTGATTCTTTCTTTTGAAACGTTTTCTACTAATTTAGTATGATTTTTGAGTGAAGATCGAGTCTCTGTATCTATATCAAATAAGGTGACCTTTTGGTCCCCCTTCGTAAGGGGGATTGAGGGGATTTTACAATCTCTTTTTGAATCCCCCTTCCCCCTTTTGTAAAGGAGGCTCTTTAATTTTTGATTTAGAACCGAAACAAATCTCAAAGCACGAATCGTCCTAAGAGCATCTTCAGTAAATCTCTTGTCGGGATCTCAAACACACTTTATTTTCTTTTTGATAATATCTTGAATACCTTTGTGTAGATCTATGATTATACGAATATTGGTTTCTGTAGACTTTTTTTGATTTGAAAAAACATCTGGTATAATATCCAACAAATACATACAAAAATCTTTGTTAAACTTTCATTTTTTAAATAATTTCTTGATATATTTGTGATCTTGAACAATCAACAGATTTTGATCTTGATAAAATAATATTCAATTTTTGTCTAAACTTTTTTGGAAATATTCTATATTTTTTATCTTTTTTCTTTTAATTTTTCTACTTTGAGGAAAAGATATTTTATCGAAATTAGTAGAAAAATAATACATACAGTTGATACTAAAATCTCTCCTGTTTGAATCTAGCAAAATATCATCTTGTCGATTGATTTTCTCAGGATGACGATTGTCAGAATATTCATTTTCTGTGCGTAATGGAGTTAGTTCGTATTGAATTGATAATTGTGAACCTTGCCTACCGGCAGACAGGTTTAGAATTGATAAATTATTATTACTCATTTCTAACTTCTGATTTCTCACTTTTTTGGGTATAAGAGTAATAGTACCGAATTTTTCTGTAATGAAATGTGATAAATCTTTTTTGTCGATATTTTGGTAAATATCTGTAGGCTCACCTGCCATAGTAAAATCTATATCTGTAGGGTTTTTCTCAATATCTAATATCAAATCTCTCACACATCAACCAACCAGAAAAAGACTATCAGTTTTACATTTTTTCTGAAGAAATTTTTGATGTTTATCTAATTTTTTGAATAAATCTAAATTTAACATTTTTTAAATATTTTACATATAGATTAAAAATAAACTATATGCATATAAAACGAAATAAAAAGTTTTTCTGGAACTTTTTGTTTCTTATTTTAAAAAATAGCAAACTCATGATAGAGAATTGCTATTTTATATCAAGAAATAAAAAATATTTTTAATAGTCTAAAGCTTTTCTGCCTCTTCTTTTACATCTTCTCTAGCATCTTTATATTCTTCTAGTGCATCTTCATAATTCTTCTCTGCTTTTTCTAAATCTTTCTTCGCATTCTCCATCTCTTTTTCTGCTTTTATAAAATCTTTAGACGCTTTTTCATAATCTGTTTTTGTTCCACAAGATGAAAACATTAGAGCTGATGAAAGCAAAGCAACCATAGCAGTCTTAAGCTTTCTGGCTTTGGGAGTCTGAGTTATCTCTCTATTCTTTTCTTCTCATTCAAAAAATTTTCAAGTTTGATTGGAAGTCTTTTGAATTTTATTATCCATTAATACAGACATGTTTTTTAATTTATATTGTAAACTGTTTTAAGTATATGTATTTTTATTTTTTTGTCAAGTTTTTTTACTTGTAATAAAATATTGTTGATTTTGGGAGTTATTTGTATATATATGTATCACAATATTTCGGGTGAGTAGCTCAGCTGGTTAGAGCAGATCCCTCTTAAGGATAAGGTCGAGGGTTCGAATCCCTCCTCGCCTAAAACTTTGAATTTCAACCTCGTGTTGAGATTTTTTTAATAATTTTAGCTCAGCTGGTTACCCCGCAAGTCTGCGGGGTTAAGAGAAAGGTCCTGGGTCCGAATCCCTCCTCGCCTAAATGACAATTTAACATAAAAATTACAAAAAACTTAATAGATAACATAAAAAAAGAAAAAACAATAAAACGATGAGAAGAGGAAATTCTAAAAAGACAGGTTAAACTAGCAGAGACTGCATATGAACAAGTTCGAAAATAAATTATCTAATAAATCACCAATCATTTCATGAAATTTTTTTGTCTAGACCTAAACGATCATGATCAAATCTTAAATTTGAAAACCTAAAAACTATATTTTTGAAAATCCAATATATTGGATGAACTAAAAACCTACCCAAGAATCAAAATGGAGCCATTTTCTTAAGACCATATTTATCTAAAACTTCTTCAGAATTAATGCCAGTAAAAAGGTTTTCTTTTCATTTATGAGCTTTAATAAACTCCTCTATTGGATAATCTCTATCCATTTCTAATATTTTTCTATAATCCCATAAAACAATACCATAAGCTTTATTTCTAGCCTGTTTATTAATCCAATTTGTTGTTATAAAATACAAATCTAACTTCTGTCATTTACTTTTATATTTACGTTTAAATTTTTTGGTATTATCAATAAATTCCATAATCTCCTTTTTAGTAGTATGAGATTTGATTTGATTTTTACATTGAACAGCTAAGCAGTGATGACTATCTATTCTTACTCGAACATCAACTCCCTGATCATCAAGTCATCATACTACTTTAACCTCAGCATGTTCAATATATTTAAAATAATCTCAAATATATTCTTCGAATCATTTCCATGTTAACTCTCCCATAAATCTCAACAATGTATATCTATCTTCTAATTTTATTTTAATTTTTCCAATTTTAGAAAGACGAGATAACTCTGTATATTTATCAATTATTCTATATTTTAAATATAATTTTTCAAAAGTCATATGGACTAGAAATATAAAACATAATATAATTATAAATAATTAATTTAAATATAGCAAAAAAAACAACCTGATTTTCAAACAAACTTTAAAATCTCACTATCCAATCAAAGAAAAGGGTTTGTAATTCGCTAAAGTCGGATAAACTTTCATGCAAAAAAAATGACCCCTTTAATGGAGGCCATTTTTATTATATTCAAATTATTTATTAGGATTCTCCTCTGTACAAAGATACCAATCTTTGTTTTCATATTTTTCAGGATAAGATTTAGCATCTTCCATTGTATTTGCAGGTGGTACTATCACCTTATCTCCAAATATCGGATTGTTTGGCCAATTTTCTGGTGTAGCTCTCTTGTGTGTTGCTGTAGTTTGCAAAGATTTTACCAATCTAAGTACTTCTGCAACACTTCTACCATTTGAAAGTGGATAATACATGATAGCTGATATTTTTCATTCAGGATTAATCACAAATACTGCTCTAACTGTAGCTGAGTTATCTGCATTTGGATGTAACATACCATATAAGTGAGCAATTTTTTGTCATGCTAACAAAGGAAACTCTACTTTTATTCAAAAGTTTTTTTCAATATTTCTCAACCATTCTATATGACCATGTATTCCATCTACTGAATATCATAATAGTTCTGTGTTGATCGCTTTAAAATCTTCATAAGCGTTTTGAAATCCAATAAATTCTGTAGTACAAACTGGAGTAAAATCAGCTGGATGAGAAAACAATACTACTCGCTTACCCTTGTAATCTTCTGGGAAATTAACTTCTCACTTAGTAGATAATGCTTTAAAAGCTGGAGCCATATCTCATATCAATGGCAATGTGTTTTGATTTTCCATAATTATAGTTTTTATTTATTAAAATAACTCTTTACGAGAATTGTTCTTGTATTGAACAATTTCTTTATATGTGTTTTGAAATATATTTCAAGAGAAAATTAAAAAAGTTATCATTTTGTAAATCTAGCTTGTAAATTAAGCTATTTTTTGTATTCTAATTTTTAGATTTTTATATATTTTTAATATAACAAAAAATGGTTAAGATTCATATGTACAAAAAGGAAATTAAAAAAATCTGTACACATCAACACCTTGTAATAGAAGATATAGTAAAAAGACTTAGAGAAAAATTTCCTAAAGCTGGTATCTCCACTGTGTATAGAAATCTTGATGAAATGGTAAAAGATGGGGAGTTAATTAAATTAAAAGTGTTATGATCAAAATGAGTTTATGAAGCCAATATATGACAACACGCTCACCTAATTGATAACAAAACAGGTAAAATAGTTGATGTAGATATGAAAGATCTAGACCTTTCTTTCTTACCAAAAAATTTTGAAACAAAAGATGTAGAGTTAAATATATATTGAGAATTTGATAAATAAAGATAAGGTAGTTTTTAACTCTTTATTCTGAGTCCCGCTGTTCAGTCGGGAGACACTGAAACGAAGAATCCATTAAACACGATCTATGTCATTTCGAGTGTTGTGAGTTGCTAGAAATCTCTTTGAATATATAAATAGACCTCTCGCAACAATTACAGTCGAGATGACAAATATATAAAAATACTAGATTCTTCGACTCCTCTTTGCTATACTCAGAATGACAGGTATTAGTTTATTAATAAATATTATACTTAATGCAATTTTATGACGAAGTAAAAATAAATATACAATCAGGAAGATGATGAGATGGTCTATCATCTGGTAGAAGAGAAGCCTGAGTCCCTTTTGGTTGACCAAATGGTTGAGATGGTTGAAAAGGATGAGACCTTATTTTTGTTGCTGACAAAAATGAAAACACACTACTTCCATACAGATATAAAAAAGTCTTTAAAGCAAAAAATTGAGAAGCTGGTAGAACAAAAGATCAATATGGTGCAAACTGAGAAAGTACAATATTAAAAGTACCAGTCTGAACATTAATAAAAAATGAAGATGGAGAAATACTCTGACAACTAACAAAAGATGGAGAAAAATGGATAGCATTAAAATGATGAGAATGAGGTAAGGGTAACATTCATTTTAAAGATGCTGTAAATCAATATCCAAATTTTGCTTTAATGTGAGAGCCTGGTCATAGCAAAGACATAATCTTAGAATTACAATTACTGGCTGATGTAGCATTAATATGAAGTCCTAGCGTATGAAAATCTAGTCTAATAAATTCCGTATCTCATACAAAAGCAAAGGTAGCAAATTATCCTTTTACCACTCTAATACCAAACCTTGGTAGTGTATCAGTTTGAGATTATCACTTTAATATGATAGATATACCAGGTATAATAAAATGAGCATCAGAAGGTAAAGGACTGGGTAATGCTTTTTTAAGACATATTTTAAAAGCAAGGGCATTTTGCTTTGTGGCAGACTTATCTAGATTTGATGAATGAATAAACGAAATACCAGAACTATTTGGTGAAATAATAACCTATATAAAAGAAAAAATAGACAAAAATGTAAAAATATTAATGTTTGAAGAAAAAAACTATATATTTTTACATGTTAAGAAATGAGACGAACTTATAATGGACAAAAAAATAACTTTTGCCATGAATAAACAAGATTTGATAAACGATGAAGAAATAGTATGAGAATATAAAAAACAGTTTCTAAAAAATTTAAATAAGTTTCTTAAAAAAGAATTAAATCTTGAATTAAATAAAAAAACCTATGAAAAAAATTGTTTTATTTTGTCTGCAGCTACACATTTTGGACTAGATAATTGGAAAAAGTACTTAATGAGTTTACTTAAAAATACTCAAGCGAAAGAAATTGAAATAATAAAAGATGAGGATCAAGAATTTAAAGAATGGGAAGTAAAAATGATCACAGACATTACACAAAAAGAAAAAGAAAATCTAATAGAAAAGTGATATATAGAAGAAATTAATTCTAAATACTCTAAAGTATGGGAAATAAACAATCCAGAAATATGTAAATTAGTTGTAATAACACACCGGTGAAATGATGAAGCAGAGATGTGGTTTTGGAAATCAATGGAACATAAATGATTCTTAGCTGAATTTGAAAAAGAATGAATAAGAAAATGAGATGTGTTAAAAATAAAAAGTTATTATGAAAGTGAAGATGATAGATATATACTGTATTAGAATAAGGACGTATATGAGTAAGGAATGGTTTAAAACCATTCCTTAAATAATATAAATAATATACTCTGTTGTAAGGGCGATTAGTAATCGCCCCTAGACATCAAAAAATAATAATTTTCTATCTTATCGTAAGGAACGGTCACGACCGTTCCCTACAAATTTTATCCTAAAAATAATTTATGAAATATTGTATACTAAATATCTCAGACTCGGATAAACACTGGGCTGAGTCAATAAATGAATATATTAAAAGACTCTGAAAAGAGGTTTTTTTAAAAAATCTAAAACCTATAAAAAATGGTAGTCAAGATCAGATAATACAAAAAGAGACTGAAATAATTTTAGATAAACTTGAAAATAAATATAAAAACTGGAACAAAGTACTTCTGAGCAAGTCTGGAGAACAATATTCTACTGAGAATTTATGAAAATTTTTGTGATATGAAAAAACTATATTTATTATCGGTTGACCTTACTGATTAAACGAAGATAGGTTATTAGAAATATGAGTAAAGAGAGTTTCTTTTGGAGAAATTACTCTTCCACATGGATTGGCAAAATTGATTTTATTGGAACAAATATATAGAATTTGAACAATTAAATCTTGAAAAAAATATCATTATTAATTATATTTTCTTTTATTTTATAACTAATTACAAA
>DATFJH010000054.1:0-6985 GCA_035269265.1 Candidatus Absconditabacterales bacterium | reverse complement strand
TTCGTACAAGAAAGAATCAATGTAGTAAATGAAATATTGGACGATATTTGAGCAAATCAACCTAGACTTATGGTATTCAACAAAATTGATCTAATTGATGACAAGAAACTAAACGAAATAAAACAAAACTACAAAGAATTTAATCCAGTATTTATTTCTATACACAAAGAAGTTTGAATAGAAAATCTCAAAGAAAAAATAACTAATTTTCTATAAAAAAACAATAACACCAACAATTCAAAATAACGTTGTTTTATATAACTAAACCTCAACATTGCTGTAATATATATGTGTTTTATTGTTTAAAAATTTCTATATTTTAAAAAAATAAATGGCTATTAAACAAAAATAGCCATTTTTATAAAAACTAATTTAATTTTTTGTATTTTCTATTTATTTTTTTCTTTGGAAGAATTATTTTATTTGTTAACTCTCCATCCAATAAACAAAAAACATCACTTCGATTTCTAAGTGTTTTATGACTTTTTGTTTTCCAAGAAACCCAATATATTACATTTGATTCTATTGGAACATTTAAAAAATCATAAACAATTACATCATGAAACATCAAAACAGGTTTGTTTTCTTTTATTCTAATTTTAAACTTCGAAAACTTAAATAGTTTAATTTTTTTAAACTCTTTTGATGAAACATCATGTCCACCATTACAAACAAATATATGTAAGTTGGTGGTGTGTGATTTAATTCTAATTTGTTTCTTTCCATTTGTATTAATTTTAGCCTGGAAAATAGCTGATTCAACAACATTTGAAACAATATTTGACAAACAATTTTTGTTTTGTTTCAAACCTTCAATCAAAGAAACAATAGCCAAATCTTTCATAAATTTTATTTTGGTTTAACTTTTTATTAACTAATTATTTAATAACAATAAATTTATAAAAATCAACAATTAATTAAGTCAAAATATTAATATAAAAGCACTTTAGTGTTGATTCAAAAACAAAAAGATATATACACAATAAATAATAAAAAAACAAAATATATGAATAAAGAAAAATTAAACTCAAAAAACTGGATTCTTTTACAACACAAAACAAAACACTACATTGGTATTATTATAGAAGTAAACATGTCTTTTATAACCATAATAAGTTATAGGGACGAAGTTAAATCGTTTAAAAGAAAGGAGATAAAAGTAATTAATTACAAACCAAATCTTCGTATAGTACCAATCAAACAAATAATAAAAGAAAATCCAGCTGCCAACCAACAAACAACAAAGATTGTTGAAACAATTAAAAAACAAAAAAATTATGATTTAATTTTGACAAACAACCTAAGGTTTACAAAAAAAGACAAAAAACAACAAATCAACAAAATCCAAAAAACAACATTGTGGAAAAAACTATACAATTGGATTGATGAACCCAAAAAAAAGTCAAAATTAGCTCCAATTTTATTTTTTAAACATCAGGATTTAGAATTTGTTGTAGTTGTGACAAAACTTGGAAAAATAAAGTTTTTAAACAAAAACTTCCAAGAAATAATGAAATTTTCAAACAAAAACTTAAATATTTTGTTAAAAAAATTTCAAAAAGAAAATGAAAAAAAAGACAAAAAACAACACGGACTAAAAGATGCTTTTGGTCCACTAGGAATAGACGAAACATTCCTAGAAAGTATTAAAAAAGAGGCGTAATCGCCTCTTTATTTTTTATTTAAATTATTTATGGTGTAATTCTATTATGATATCTAGGAAACGGTATTGCTTCTCTAATATGCTGTAATCCACAAATCCACATTACCAATCTTTCCAATCCAAATCCAAACCCAGATGTGGTAACTCATCCATATTTTCTAATATCCAAATACCACTGATAATCTTTTAAATCATATCAATGATCAATTATTTTTTGTTTCAATGTTTCATAATCTCATATTCTCTCAGAACCTCATATAACTTCACCATATCACTCTGGAGCTAATAAATCTGCACATTTGGCAGTACCAGGATATTTAGTATCTTCTGGCATATAAAATGCCTTTATTTCCAAAGGAAAATTTGTAACAAAAATTGGTTTTTCATATTTATTTGTCAAAAGAGTTTCATCATCTGCTCACAAATCTTCTCCATCTTTTATGTCAGATCCCATTTCTTGTAATTCCTTTATTACCTCTGAATGTGTTTTGCGCAAAAAAGGTTTCTCTATTTTTTCCAATTTTTCTATATCCCTACCTAAAATATCAAGTTCTTTCCTTTTGTTTTTCAAAACTTGTTGAACAATAAAATATATTAAATCCTCTTGTATTTCTAAATTTTTATCATTATCACAAAATGCCATTTCAGCATCCATCATCCACAACTCATTCAAATGTCTTCTTGTCTTACTTCTTTCTGCTCTAAATACAGGACCAAAATCATAAACATTTCTATGTCATGCAATAGCAGCTTCTATATACATTTGTCCAGTTTGGTTTAAATACATTTTTTCTCCATTTGTATGTTCAGTTTCATACAAAGAAGTGCTATCTTCTGCACAAG
Source organism: Candidatus Absconditabacterales bacterium (assembly GCA_035269265.1). Taxonomy (GTDB): domain Bacteria; phylum Patescibacteriota; class Gracilibacteria; order Absconditabacterales; family Absconditicoccaceae; genus JALOAF01. The sequence goes on along the minus strand of DATFJH010000054.1, from coordinate 4,479 downwards.
TAGAAGTAAATATAGGAGAATCAATTTTTGTAAAATTATTTTGTTTCATCCACTCATATGTTGAATGAATAATCTCATCTCTAATTCTCTGTACAGCCCATTGAGATTTAGATCTCAAATATAAATGTCTATTGTCAAACAAAAATTCTACACCATGTTCTTTTTGTCATAATGGATATTCTTTTGCCAAACTAATAATTTCAAAATTTTTTGTTTGAAGCTCATATTCATCTTTTTTAGGATGTTTACTTATCTCCCCATTTATTTTAATTGCTGATTCTATTCCACAATTTTTCAAATTATTAAAATTATTTTCTCAAACTACTTTTTCTTCTACAATACACTGTAAAAATCAAGTACCATCTCTAAGTTCTACAAATCAAATTTTACCAGAAAATCTGATATGCACAATCCATCAACTCAACTCAACTGATTTTCATACATAGCTTGAATCAATCATTTTTATTAAATCCATTTGTTTTACTGAAAAAATAAATATTTTTATATTGAGCTTATATCAAAATTGAAAAATGCTCCACAAATATAAATACTAATATATTAGTATATTTCAAATATAAATTGCAAAAAACACATATATAGTTATAAAATTAATAATTTAATTTAAAAAAATAAAATAATATTTATGAAAAAACAAAACTTAAAAAACTTTCTTATATCTTTTTTGATCACAACTATATTCTCAATATTAATCTTTTTCTTAGTAAAGTTTTATGACCAATCTTGAAATGCAATCATACGAATACAACAAAATCTATATTATATAATTTTTTTGTTTATATCGATTATAATATCTCTTACCTTATTTTGAAACAACAATAAAAAATGAAATTTGATAATTGCTTCTTTAATATTGATAAATTTTTTATATATAGCCTTTATTTTTTCAGTTTGAAATATTTGATTAACAAATAATCAATGATATATACTAATATGACTTTTAATTTTAGCCTTTATATGAATTTATATAAAAAATCGAATATGAAAAACAATAACAACAACTTCTCTAATATGATTATTTTGAGTTTTTGTTTTCTCTTTTGTTCCTCTTTATCAAAATTGACCAGACATAGAATGATTTAATAATTCTTTAAAAACAAAACTATTAACATATTCCAAAGTAAATTTAAACTGATCAAAGGTATTTGTAGAAATAGACAAAAAAATATTTCCAATAAACAGTAATTTTTCATTATTTGATATAAAAATTAACAATTCTTGATCTCAACTGTTGTTTAAATCAAATGAAAAATATAAAAATACATTTGCTTATATTGTTTTCCCACAAAAAGAATTTATACAAATATACCCACAATCAGCAATAAATATAGACAAAAATTATAACATTGAAATCATAACATGAATGATAAAATATTTTCCACAAAAACATGAAAAATTTTCTTTTACATGAAAAATTATTCCATCTTTATTGGTAAATGAAGAAGAATTAGAAAATATAAATATATATTTTGAAACTTTATTAAAAAAATATATTTCAAAGCAAATGCTAGAAGAAAATTTAATACAAAACAAAAAATTATTTAAAATATCTGAATATATTTTAAAAATACTTTCAAAAGTAATGCCAAATAAATTTAAAAATAATTTAGAAAACTTAAATAAGTATAAAGAATATTTAGATTTAGATTACCAAGAAAATTATAAAACTTGATTTGATAACAAAGAAATAAAAAAAGATTTTTTAAAAAATTTAAAAGATGGTTTCAACTCTACAAAAACAATAAAATAAAAGTGTCTTTTTCTACAGCTGTCATTCCTGCGAAAGCAGGAATCTTCAAATTAGAAATTTATATATTTTAAACTAAAAATCTAACTTTAACTGTTCTCATTCAATATTTTCATTTTTTGTTTCTATAAAATTTGATCATGGTGCTACAACATCACCAACTTCATTTATTTCCATATAGCGCTTTTCCCATGGATTTATTTGATCTTTTTTAGAAATAAATGTTTTAACAATATTTTCTTTTGTTTCTTTTTGAACTTTTTTTCCAGATTCTGTTTTTTCAAATAAATTATCTAAAAGTCAGTCATTATAATCTTTTAAAAAATGTCTAAATTTTCAAAATAAAGACATAAGAGGAACAAATGTGGTTTTTTTGTTCATATATCATTGTCATTTTTTTTTCTTTAATTTTGAAGAAACTTCCAAATTAAACGATCATTTAAAATCTTCTCAATTATTAACCCTTTCAAAACCATTTAAAAAAAGTTCTAAAATATCTTTTTTACCATATCTTTTTGATAATTTTTCCCAATTATTTTTAAATTTTTCATTCTTATCCTGAGATAAATATTCTTCCCAATATTTTTTAATTTTTTTATCCATATTTATTATTATAATAAAATTATAAATCATAACATATTATATTATAACAATTTATTTATGTTTTGTCAACTTTTTTAAGTTTCAACATTTTTTCTACTTTTCCACAAAAATATTATATATATTTTTTAGACAAATATTGCCAGTTTTTGACATTTCAACATAATTTTTACACAAAAGCTTCTTGATAAAAAATCAATTAAAAACTAATATAAATCTTTTTAACATTTTTTAGTACATAAAGATATTATAATTATTATTAATTTTTTATATTTAATATATTTATATAATATATAAACAAAAAAATGATGAAGCTTTTTGTTGAAAAAAATATATTTATATATATAAATCAAATAATTTACTTTTTAATAAAAAATATGGATATAGTAAAAAGATCAATTTTTTGAATACTTTTTGTAGCAATAATAAGTTATTTAGTTTATTTACTTACAAATTGAACAATTATAGTAAATGAAAATTTTTTAGATAAAAACAACATAGTATATTGATTGTATATTTTAATATTTTTGTATTATATTGTATTTTATACAATAAAACCTACATATATCAAAAGATATAAATTACGAAATACTTTGTTATGAATATTTGTTATAGTTTCTAGTCAAACCTTTTTAGCAAATATGTGATCTGAAAATATATATTATGCAGATATACTTACTGTTATTTGAGTATTTTTGACAATTATTTGACCAACAAATCTATTAATTTCTAAAAAATTAAAACAAGAGAAACAAGAAAAAAAGATGGAAGTAATAGAAGCTTAAAAATAAAAATTTAATAAGTTTAAAAAGTCCGGTAAAATATACCGGATTTTTTGCTTTTTAAAGATAAAATTAGTATAATTAATTTAGATTGTTTTAATATTTTTATAAAAAAATGAATAAAATAGAAAAGAAAGAATGATTAACTTGAGTTTTTGAATGAATTTCTGGTGGCTTAAAAGAACTAATGGACAAAATAACCTGATGAATAAAAGAAATATTAATTAAGCTTTGATTAAAAAAAGAGAAAGAAATAAAAGAAGAAACAGAAAATTCAAAAGAAGAACAAATCAAACTTCAAATATGAATAAAAATAGAAAACAATCAAGAATATAAAGATTTTATTTCTTGATTAGAAGATATTTATGATAATGAAGAAATTTTTAAAAAAATAAAAGAAAATGTAGAATATGAAATATTTCAAAAAACAGACCAAATAAAAGATATAGATGATAATATATCAGAAACAACAGAAGAATTATCAAAAAATATAGAAAAAATAAAACAAGACGACACACTAAAAGATATAATATGAGATATATATGATGATGACGACATAGAAAAAAAATATTCAATCAATCAAATTATAAAAGCATATGAAAAAACAAAAAAATCAAAAGATAACTGAGTAAAAATAATATTAAATAAAGATTCTGTAATGGTAGAGTTAAAAAATCAAAAATAATTTAATAAAAAAAATAAAATGGAACGAAAACAAGAAGTAGCCGAAGAATATATTAAAGAAAAAGTGCTGAATAAGGATTTGTTAGAAATTCAAGATTCTTTAAATGAGTTAAAAGGTATTGTTTCTAGTAAAGAAAATGAAAAACAAAAAAATGATATTTTTTGACTTGAAAGTACATTAAATATACTTTTCAATAATAAAGGAAAACAAAGAAATAAGTTATGATATGAAATAAATAAATTAAAAACAATAAACTATCATATGATGTCAGAACAATCAAAATCTAATTTAGATTTATTGTACAATGAATTAGAAAAAGCAGAATCAAAAGAAGACTTAAAAAATCTTTTTTGAAAGGATCTAGATCAACTCAAACAAGAAATAGAATCATGAGAAGAACAAATAGAACAAGAAGAAAATATAGAGAGTTTTACTGTAGATGAAACATATATTTACAATCAGGCCAAGTTATACTGAGTGACAGATAGGCGTCAAATAGCTTATATATTGGCTACAGTAAAATGAGAGTGTAATTTTGAGAATACACGAGAAAAATGATGAGAGGACAAAAGATATTGAAAAAACTGATTTTATGGAAGGTGATATGTTCAATTGACACACAAATGAAATTACAGAAAATTCACCAA
>DATFJH010000053.1:0-2519 GCA_035269265.1 Candidatus Absconditabacterales bacterium | reverse complement strand
AAAAGGAAGAAGAATCAATAAAGATAAAATATTGATTTAGTCTAATCTAGAAATAGACCTATGCCTAAATACCAGATTTTTTATCTAATTATATTTTACAAAAACTTTTAAAGAATAAATTGGCCAAAGTTTTATTTTTATTTTTGTGTAAAATACAAGATATAACTTAAAGTTCAATTTATGGCTGCTTCTGCTGAAAGGTTAGGTTGGCATAAAATGTATGGTATTTATACAATAATAATTTCAAAATACTCAAATCTTTGATTTTACCAAAGTTTAGTTTTTCGAAATAAACTGTAATATATTCTCACATTATATCGAATTAATCGAAACAAAGTTTGAATAATATAAATCAAATTGGCCTTTATTGATTTACAAAACTATACAAGATATATGTCAGTCTAATCCACAGTAGGAGTAGTCTTTATGAACACTCTTTTAGATCTACAAATAGTAAATTTAAAAGATTATTATCAATATTTTTCTGTTTATGACCTTCTTCCTAGATATACAACTACTTTGAATATAATAATCATTTTGTTGTATGTCTTATTGTATTTATTTTTCGTTGTTCTGTCAAATTTTTGAGGACTTTTTTATTTATATTTTTTTGTTGTTTTCTACTCTGTTTTTTGTACAACAAATAAAGTACTTTAAAAACTTTTAATTCCGCAAAGTGGGATAAACTTTATAACTTTAAACTAAACTATGTGATATTCTCTAGAAACTATTGTATCTTGGGCAAAAAGAAGATGATTTACTTATCCATGATCTGATATATATGGCTGACTTGCAAATTCTCGAGATATGTGACCTTACTGAGTTGAATTACAAAAAAATATACAAGACAATCGATGGAACTTTTTTGTGAGATCTAGAGCAGATGTAATATGATTAAATTCTCAAATTTTGATGAATCCAAAAGTATGGGAAGCAAGTGGTCATGTTTGAAACTTTAATGAACCATTGATAGATTGTAAAAAATGTAAAAGTAGATTTAGAGCGGATCATTTAGTAGAAGAATATGTAGAAAAATCAAAAGATAATGAAATGCCAAAAAACCGATCAGCAGAAGGAACTCCTTTTGAAGATTTAACTGAATATATTGTAAATAAAAAAATAAAATGTAGTAAATGTGGATCTAATGAATGGGCAGATATAAAAAAATTTAATGGTATGTTTAAAACAAAACAATGAGTCGTAGAATGATCATGAAAAGACATCTTTCTTAGACCTGAAACAGCTCAAGGAATATTTGTAAACTTTAGAAATGTACTAGATACTACAAGAAGTAGAATACCTTTTGGTATTGCACAGATATGAAAAGCATTTAGAAATGAAATTACTCCAGGAAACTTCATGTTTAGGGTGATGGAATTTTATCAAATGGAGATAGAATTTTTCTGTGAGAACGATGAAAAAGAATGATTAAAATGGTTTGAATATTGGAAAGCTGAAAGTAAAAAATGGCGAGAAGAAGAAATATGAATCAATCCAAAAAAATTAAAATTTAGAGACCATGAAGCTGATGAGTTATCATTTTACAGTAAAGGAACTTGTGATGTAGAATATGAATTCCCACGAGGATGGGGAGAATTGCAAGGTATAGCTTATAGGACTGATTATGATTTGACTAAACATGTAGAACATAGTGGAAAAGATATGCAATATAGTGATCCAAACACAGGAAAAAGATATATTCCTCATGTAGTAGAACCGAGTCGAGGTTTAACGAGAGCTGTATTGACTGCAATGATAGATGCTTATGAAGAAGAAAAATATACTGATGGAAATGGGAATGAAGCTACTAGAACCGTGGCAAAATTTCATAAAAATATTGCACCAATAAAATATGCTATATTACCATTGATCAAAAAAGATGAAAAACAAGTGGAAATTGCAAAAGATATTTTTGCTAAATTAGCAAAAAAATATGCTTGTGAATATGATGATGGATGAGCTATTGGGAAGAGATATAGAAGACAAGACGAAATAGGTACTCCTTTTTGTGTGACAGTAGATCAACAAAGCTGTGAGGACTGAACAGTGACGTTGAGAAATAGAGATACTATGGAGCAGAAAAGAGTTGAAGTAAATGAATTGGAAAGTTTTATGGAATAAATATAAACATGGAAATAAAAGAAATTACAGATTTTATAGATCGAACATTGAATAAAGGAAGATATCCTGTATCTAAATGATATTCAGATAGAGAAAGAGTTTTTGCTCAAATGATTAAAATATCTGAAGAAACCTGAGAACTAAGTGAACAAGTATTATGAAGTTTTTGATGACAAAGAGTAGAAAAAAAAGATAAAGTATCTCAAGAGAAATTAGAAAATGAATTGGCTGATGTTATTTTTTCTACAGTAAGATTGGCTAGATTAATGGACTTAGATATTGAGGAATTATTGGCTAAAAAAATGGAAATATTGAAAGTCAGATTTAAAAAATAATTAATTATTATGAAAAAATGAATTGATTATATATGAGCTGGTTGTGGCTGTTTGATTGTAAAT
>DATFJH010000052.1:0-2009 GCA_035269265.1 Candidatus Absconditabacterales bacterium | reverse complement strand
TCTTATCCCAAATGGTTGAAAGATCTAAATATTGAAGAACCAAAATGATTGGAATTAAAAAAAGATGAGTCTTATCTTACTACTGAAAAAGTAGAATGATTTAATTCAGTTCATTTTGAATACAATTGAGACTATGATACTGCTATGTCGGAAGCAAAAAAAATAGCAAATAATGCATGAATAGAACTTAGCCAAGAATTTGCAGCAGCACAAGAAATGATAGAAAATATGGGGATAGAAAATATAAATATGCAAGAATTGATGTGAGATATGAAATGAGCTTTGTATACAAACTATACTTTGATAGAAAAACCAGATTTTGAATATATGATATCTATCACAGTAGATGAGTCTTGATTATTAGAAATAGATGTAGTAGATCGAGTAGCTATGGAAAAAATAGCCAAAGACTATAGTAATTAATATTATTCTCGCCGCATTTAAAAATTTGAAATAAATTTTTAAATAGCTAAGAGAAAATACCGGTATTATTAGAGTTTCAAATTCTCTAGTATTGTCGGTATAAAATATACAATTCTATATTTTTATGATTTTGATATTAAAAATATAAATTATTATAATATGAATTTTTTTATTTCTTAATTGATTTATGATGAAAAAGATTTTTTTGGCAGTTTTTGTTCTTTTGTTTGGATTTACTGCTTTTTCTTTTGCACAAGAATATATTTATTTTTATTGAAATTGATGTTCTCATTGCGCGAAAGTGGAGAAATTTTTTGATGAAAACGATGTTTTATCAAAATATAATGTAGAAAAACTTGAAATATACTTCAACAGAGATAATTTAAAAGATTTTTCAGAATATATAGAAAAACTTGGTATAGATCCAAGCAAAGCATGAGTACCGTTTCTTGTAATAAATAATGAGAATGAATGTGATTATGTAGCTTGAGACAAAAAAATTATTTGATTATTTGAGGAAAAAATAGCACAAGATGAGTATCAAATATGTGATAATCCAGAAGATTGTGATCATTTTGATTGTAATGAAGAAAATTGTCCACACATCAACTGTTCTCAAATAGATGATGAGGAGGTTTCCTGATCTATATCAGAAGAAAAAATTGAAAAAGTTTGAGAAAATAAATGGAAATTTTTTGGTATAATGTTACCAGCAGCTTTAGCAGATAGTATCAATCCTTGTGCTTTTGCTGTAATGCTTATATTGCTTTCTACTATAATAGTAGAGACAAATAGAAAAAGAAGAGCTGTGTTTGCATGATTACTTTTTGCACTATCAATATTTATAAGTTATTTTGCTATGTGACTTTGATTGTTTTCGGCACTTGCTACTTCAAGTAATACACAAATAATTAAATTAATAGTATGAATACTCGGTATAATAGTATGATTAGCAAATTTAAAAGATTACTTTCGATATGGAAAATGATTTGTGATGGAAGTTCCATTGTCTCGAAGACCTAGAATGCAAAAGTTTATAAAGTCGGCAGTATCTCCAATAGGTGCGTTTATTACTTGATTTATAGTTAGCCTATTTTTGTTACCTTGTACCTCTGGTCCATATTTCACAATACTATGATATCTAGCGTCAGAAAGTCAAAATTTGCATACACGATGATATATATATTTGATAATATATAATCTAATTTTTATACTTCCAATGGTTATTATAGCGTTGTTAGTGTGATTATGATTTAAGTCATCAGAGGAGTTAGCAGCTATCAAAAAGAAAAATTCAAAACTTATTCATTTGATCGTTTGATTGTTAATGTTGTGATTATGAGTTTATGTATTGCTTACCATGTAGTTAAAAACAACCATATTTTACAAAATATTAAAGAGGTCTTTTGACCTCTTTTTTTTAATATAGTTTATTTAGTTGTTTCTGGTTTTTACTATGTATTATAGCATCAATACTGTTTTTGTGTTTTTTTGCAAATGTGTATGGGGAAAACAATATAATTTAAAATATTACAAAAAGCAGCCAATTAAGACTGCTTTTTTATTTACTCTTTATCAAGTTCATC
>DATFJH010000051.1:0-4800 GCA_035269265.1 Candidatus Absconditabacterales bacterium | reverse complement strand
ACTATTGCAATATTACTTCATAGTATACCACAAAATACAGCAAATTATATTATGAATCATAATAAGGAATTTTATGTAATTTTAGCTGCTTTGTGATGAATACTGTGAGCACTAATTCTTTTTCCATTTACTGATTTTTTGGTGTGAAATAAATTTATTATAATCTCCATAATATCTTGAGCTTTATTGTATTTAGCCTTGTCTGATATTTTGCCAGAATTTAAAAATAAATGATGATTAAAAATGAAATTATTATATTTATTATTCATATTTGCTGGCTTATGATTAACTATAATTTTGAATATTCATTAAATACTTTTTTGTCATTTCGAGGTTTATTCGGCAGAATTGACGAAACTCTATCTTACGTCCCGGATCTTGATTTTCAAGGTCCGAGGACACTCGAGAGATCGGTGAGAAATCTCTTTACACATTTTAATAGATCTCTCGCAATAATTAACAGTCGAGATGACAATTTATTATTAATAAATTCACATGAAAATAACATCACGAAACGTAAATTGAATCAGAGCAGTAATCAAAAAATGATTCGACGAATGGATAAAAAAAGATAATCCAGATATTTTGTGTATACAAGAAACCAAAGCTTTTGAAAATCAATTACCACCAGAATTTAAGTATATTATGAAAGATTATGATTATGTACGACATTCTGGAGAAAAGCCAGGATATGCTGGTACTGCTATTTTTTATAAAAAAGATTTGAAAATCATTTCTAGTAAGAATTCATTTGATTGAATAGAGGAGTTTAGTGAACATGGTAGAGTAGTGGAAGTTAAGTTCTCCACCCCCCTTACTAAGGGGGATAAAGGGGGATTTAATTTTACGTTATTAAATCTCTACTTTCCAAATGGATGAACTAGGGCTAATGGTACAGAAATGCTTACTTACAAATTAAATTTTTATACAAAATTTATTGATTATATAAATAAACTTAGGGATAATTGAGAAAATGTTATAACCACATGAGATTTTAATATTTGTCATAAAGAAATAGATATTGCGAGACCAAAAGAAAATGAAAACTCTATTTGATTTCTTCCAATCGAGAGAGCTGAATTAGATAAATTAGAGAAAAATGGATACACAGATATGTTTCGTCATTTCAATCCAGATCTAAAAGATCATTATACGCGATGGTCTTATAGAGCTTGAGCTAGACCAAGAAATGTTTGACGAAGACTTGACTATTTTCGAGTTTCTGAATGAGTAGTTCCAAAAGTTAAGAAAATAGAACATCAAGATCAAGTAATGTGATCCGATCATTGTCCTATTAGTTTAGAAATAGAATCTAAATAGAATAGTATTGACATTTATATTTATAAATATATAGTTTAAAAACTTTATATGTTTATATATATATGAATAAATTAGATATAAGAGATAAAAAAATGAAAGAAGGTCTGATAAACCCAGTAAAATGAGCTTTCCCACGAACACAGACCAAAGAAATATTATCATCAAGGTTATATGAAAATTTACAAAGATCATTGTCTGATCCAAATAATTTTTTTCTTATAAACAAAAGTCATCTTAAAAAAAATAATAAATCATATAATAGAGAAATATTTGATATACTTACAGATTGTATTATTGTCGAAAAAGATAAATTACCAAAAAGGTTTATAGAACTTTTTGATTTAGATATAAATTCTCCTAGTATAGAAGAAGATGTAAAAGATATATTTAAAAGAGCTAGATTTTTAAAAAATGCAAATTCACATAGAATAATAATGATAGATGACAAAATAATTATTTTTAGAAACGAGGAGAAATTAGTTCACGACGAGGTTGATAGAAAATTAACTCAATGAGAAAAAAGACGTACAAAAATAGAAACCACATTTAATACATTCAACAATATATATGATGCTATTAGAAGTCAGCATCACACAATCAAGTCAATTGAAAAATCACAAAATGATTATAAGTTATTACAAGGTGAAATAATTTGATTAGCACAAGATATAAAATATTATTTTCAAGAAAATACTAAAGATGCAACTATTCAAAAGAGATTGGATAGTATAATAAAAGATTTAAGTAATTTTAAAAACTCTAAGGTCTTGGCCGCAAAATTACATGACTTACAGACAATTAGTTTCCAAAATAGATCTATAGATTCAAAACATTTAGAATGAGCTCAAAATAAATTTAGAAAAAGATTTGAGGATTTAACTAAAAGTGTTTGAATAGTTACAAAGCACTTAAATTTAATGGATAATATGTTGAGAGATCATGAATATTGTTTAGAATATTTTCTTAATCAACTAAAATTTTGTGATAAAGAATTAGCTATATCAAACTATAAAAGATCTTATGATGATATTTATAAAAAATATTGAGATATAGCTCCATTTAACACTTTCAATAAATGGATAACTAAATATCAAAAAAATAAAGAATTACTTCCAAAATTTATTGACAAAATAAACTTATTTTTTGATATGTACAAAGATGAGAATAAAAAGAAACTAAAAAATATTGATATAAATACAAATCAAGAAATATCAACAATAAAAGATTTAATTTCTTCAAAAGAATTAGAAGAATATATAAAGAAACAATAATATTTATTCTATCCAATACTTATACAAATTTTCTTCTTCAAATTTTTTGGCAATATTTATTACATCTTCAATTTTCATATTTTTGTATATTTCCAACACTTCATCTATAGTTCTAATCTTTCAATATAATAAGTATTGAGATCATACAAAATTTGCCATTTCATCACTAGATTCTATACCCATTTGTAACTGTCCTATATTGTATCAGATAGCTTTTTTGAATTCTTCTTGAGTTATATCTCAATTAGAAATTTTTTCTAATTCTTCATAAATTTTTTTTACTCCAAAATCAAATCTTCATTTTTCTAATCCAGCTCTAATTAAAAATACGCCATTGTCTGGACTTGTGTAATGCTTTGCTGCTATATAATAACATAATCATTGTTTTTCTCTAATATTTTGGAATAATCTAGAAGACATATTTCCACCTAATATTGTAGAAAACACATTTGCTGCAAATCTTTTTTCATCATTTCAATCAAATCATCTAGCTGAAATTACTATATGATTTTGTTCAGTTCATTTTTTGTAAAAATCTTCATTTTTGTTTGGTAAAATATCTTCATATTTTGGTTGTTCTATTTTTTTGTTTTTAGGTAAATCTTTAAATATCGACTCTAGTTTTTTTTCAATATCTTTTTGATTGTCTATTTTACCAGCAATAATTATTACTAAATTATCTTTGGTATAAAGTCACTCTTTGTGCTTTATAAGATCTTCTCTTTTAAAAGATTCTACATTTTCTTTTGGTCATAAAGTTGGTCGTCCATAACTATTATCTCAAAAGTAAAATTCTTTCCACTTATCCATAACTAATGCTGCAGGATTGTCTTGATACATCATGATTTCTTGTATCACAACTCATTTTTCTCTTTGCATTTCCTCTTCTGGGAAATATGCATTTATCATCATATCTCACAATACATCTATAGATTTTAATACGAATTCAGGAGAAGATTTTACATAATAACCAGCATATTCATCTCCAGTAAATGCATTAAATTCTCATCAAAATGTATCTACAGCTTCTGCTACTTCTTGTGGATTTTTATATTTTTTTCATCATTTGAAAAATAAATGCTCCAAAAAATGGCTTATACCGTTTGTTTCTCTTGTTTCATATATACTTCATGCTTTTGCCAATATTTGTACAGTTGTAGAATTTGCTTCTTCCATAGGTACAAAGATGCATTCTGTTCATCAAACTTTTTTAATTTCGTGTTTCATTTTTTAATTATATAATTTTATAAAACTATTCTCGTCACATTTTTTAATTTAAAATAATTTTTTAAATAGCCAAGAGAAAATACTGGTGTTATTAGAGTTTTAAAAATCGAATGTAATGAGGAATTTAAAATTCTCTAATGATTTTACTATAAATTAATCTTAATAAATTAAAATTTTAAAACAACAGAAGATATAATAAAAAAATATTTGACATTCATTCAAATAAATATATTATAAAAATGAAAATAAAATTTATAAAAATAAAAAGGATTGGAATCCATTTGCTGAAAAAGCAATAAATATTATTAATATGGAAGCAAGTTATAGAAAAAATTATGAGACGTCCTTCAGAAATCGTTATGGTATATATGTTCGATTTACGAAAGAGTTCAATCAATTTCTATTAATCTGGTTTGTTGTTTCATTTTTTGTTGTATACTTCCAAAATTATATTCATTGGTTCAGATTATTTTGATACAAATGATTTTCAGTCCATTTCTAGTTTTTTGGTTGGTATTTTGATTTTGATTATTGTAGTACGAAGAAACACATTCCTTTCAACAAAGGAATATGCATTAAGCATATACAAAAAAGATTTAATCTTTTGTATCAAGCACTTTTATGATATTAAATTTCATGAAAGTTTTGAATCAGAATTAGACAAGTGTATCTCTTCACAAGACTGGAGAGACAAAAAGGGTTATTTTGATTCCAATAAGAAAATAGAAAATATAACTATTCTTATGGGAAGTGACAAAAAAGATGGTTGTTCTTATTATTTAAATGGATGGTTTCATAACAGTATCACATCTCAATTTTTAGTTGAAAAAGATCATTGTGATGGTTGTGTTGAAGATCCTAGAGATATTAGTGCAGATGGTTATTATGACAAAACCATAACAACATCAAAATATTAAAGTCTCTTAAATTTTAAAATAGGGTTGATTATTTCAACCCTTTTTATTTATACACAAATTATACT
>DATFJH010000050.1:0-7068 GCA_035269265.1 Candidatus Absconditabacterales bacterium | reverse complement strand
GATTAAAGATGTAGATATTTCATGATACTCTTTACCAAGAAACTCATCAAAATTTGAAGCAGGTACTCCAAATATTATTTGAGCTGTAAGTTTATTAAAATCATTAGAATATATTAAATCAATTGGATGAATAGAAACTATTCGAAAACATGAACAAGAATTAGTAAATTATATACTTCCAAAATTTGCAGCATTATCAGATAAAGTTCAGCTTATATGACCAAAAACAAAGGATAGGGTAGCTGTATTTTCATTTTTTATACCAGAACACAAAAATTTCAACAATGTTTGAGAACTTTTTGCTTCCAAAAATATAGCAATTCGTTGTGGTGGTCACTGTGCTTATCCCTTACACAAAAATATAGATATTCCTGGTACTTGTAGAGCTAGTGCTTATTTGTATAATGATAAAGAGGATATAGATAAGTTTTTTGAGGTTTTAAAGTCTTTAATTAATTAGATAAGTTTATTTTAAATACTAATTCCTCCCTTTTTAAGGGAGGTGGTACGGTAATTTTTGACCGAGACCGGTGGGTTTAAAAAAAACAATAAATATAAATGAATTGGGCTTGATTCAATTATAGCAATAAAAACAAAGAATATTGAAGAGAAAACAGAAAATTACCAACCAAATCTGAGTCTTTAGTTTGGAATATGATATTGAGAGATAAAAATCTTTGATATAGATTCCTTAGACAAAAACTTATATGAAATTATATAGTAGATTTTTATTGTGCTAGTTTATGACTGGTCATAGAGATAGATTGAGAAACACACAATTATAAGTATGAGGAAGATAGAAAGAGGGAGAAATATCCAAAGTCATTATGATTGAAGGTAATCAGATATATAGATAATTAAGTTCTTAATAATTTAGAATGAGTTTTTGAAGATTTGAGATATCAAATTAGCCTTATTGAATAAAAACCCATCTAACCTCGCATTATTGCGAGGTAGATCAACTTCCCTTTAAAAGGGAAGAATTCCACCATTTTCTGTTGTATTTATTATCAATACATAATACGCTAATATGTCAAATGGTACTTAATACAAAAAGTGCCATTTTTTGTTTTAAATAAGTTTTCTGAGTAAAATTAAAATAAGTTAAATTTTAAAATATTAAAATATTTTTAATGTGATCGACTATAGAAAAAATTAGATCTGAGGTAAACAAGACTAAGTTGGAAATAGAGAACTCCAATGAACTTTCCCCAGAACAAAAAATGTACAAGGCTAAGGAGCTTGAATCTACAATTTCTAAAATAAAAAAAGATTTAGATTCGCTTAGATCTAATACACAAGAAGCTGATTTAATAGAAGAAATAGATGATTTACAAGCTGATTTTGAAAGTTTAAATTCAAATTTTGAAATAAAATTTCAAAAAGAATTAGCTGATTTACAGGAGGAAGTAGTAGAAAATGGAGAAGAAGAACCTGAGATAGTCCCATCTGAAAATGACAAACCAAATCGATGGCAAAGAAATAAAAAAACTGTTTTGATTTGAGCTGGTACTCTTTGAGTAGGTCTTCTTATTAGAAGATGGATTAAAAAGAGGAAAGAAAGAAAAGAATGATGAAGTAGTGAAAAAAAATGATTTCGAAATAGATGAATATGAAAGGTATTAAAGTGGACTTGAATATGAGTTGCTTGATTTTTTGGTATAAAGTGGTTATTAGATAAATTTTCAAATACAGTAGACAAAACAGATACTTCAGTAGATCAAGTAAGTGATTATGAAGAACTTTCTGAAGAAAACAGACTTAAATATGAAAAGTTTTGAGAGTCTACTAATTCTTTTTATGATAATATATGGCAAAAGGAATCAGAACTTTGATATGTAGATAGTAATTATTTGTGAAAAATTTCAGAAGATGTTAAACTTAAAGAATGAGAAACACCAGAAAGATTGGCATGAGTTGTCCCATTTTGTATAGATAAAGACTCTAAAAATATCTCAAAGTTTTTATGAGAATCAGATCTAAATAAGTATCTGTTTAGCAAAAACTATAAAGAATTAAAAAACACAATAAAATCTTGGAGTAAACCCAAACTAGAAAAATTTTTATGACCTTTTGCTACTAAGCTTCAATCTTTCCAGGTTTTTGGTACATGAAGTTTATGAGAACGTATTCAAGATTGGTTAAGTGGAGATGAAGAAGAGCGTCAAAAAGAATTAAACTTCTTTTTTAGACAATATACAAAAGTTTTGACTTATACCAATGACAGGAAAACTTCTATTGAATATAAAATTGCAGAAAAAGCAATAAAAGCTAGATGATATGATGGTGATTCTCGACCAGATAATAAAGAAGAACAAATGGAAATAATACAAAATGCTTTAGGAGATAAAGAACGATTTGAAAAAGAAATAAAGAATAATCCAACTTATTCATCTTTTATGTCATCAAATCTTTTGTGAGTATGAGATATTTTACAATCCAATTGATTATTAAACTGAGATATGTCTATCTTACTTCAAGAAGAGATTATATGACCTTTGGATGAAGAGAATGATGACATATTAAAATATGATGAGGATTCTAAGAAAACTATAATAGATATTTGAATTGAAGAAATAGATTCATGACTTAATAATAGAACAAAAAAAGACTTATTAGATACTTGTGATGATTTGAGAGATGATATGATAGATGAATCTTGAACAGGATTTTTACAAGAAAATATTGAACGAATAAGTTATGCTTGTAATATGGATGATTCAAATAAGGCAACATTTTTAAAAGAAACTTGATTAGATAAGTTTGCAGATAAATATACAGATACTTTAAGAGAATTTAGAGAAAAAATAGAAAATGGTACAGCTACTAGAGAAGACTTAGAAAACCTAAAAAAGATGTCTTCAGAATATTTGGCTTTCAAAAAAGAGCTTAATTTAGCTATTTATACTTTGACTCAAATTAGAGAAGATAATCCAGATATTGTATGAAGAATTATTAATACAATAAAGAAAATGTTTGAGTGATTAGCAAAATCCTTCTCAGATATTTTTAAATGAGATTGAACTATTTGAGATTGGATAAATATCGGTGTTACAATTTCTGTAATTGGTTGAACAGTATATATTATTAAAAATCCTCGTAAAGCAATATGAAAGGTTTTAAGTTGAACCTGGCGTTGAGTTACTCGAGTTGCATGAAGACCAACCTTAAGTTATTATTGATTTAAAAATAAATTAAAAAGTTTAGACGGTTTGGCAGATAAAAAATCTTATTTTAAACATCATTTATTTAATTGAAAAATAAGAAATAAAGATAGAATTCTTAAGTTAGCAAGAAGTGAATTTGGTACAGAGGTAGACAATATTGAAGAATTATTGAAAGAGTTTGATGTACCCGAAAAATACGTAGATCAAGTATGGAATTATAGATGAAATAAAAAACTAAGAAAATTGTTTATGTCACAAAAGATTTCAGACAACGTTAGCATAAGACAAAAACTTTTAAATAAAAACTTATCAAAGAAATATATTTTTCATGAATCTGTTTTAAAGAAAATAAAGTCTGTAGATGAAATATCTGAAGCTAATCCAAAATATTCAAAATCTATAAATCGTTTGTTGAAGAATATGAAAACAGTAGATGATTTAGATAAACTAGAAATGTTAATAACTGATCAGAGATTTTTAAATAAAATAGAGAATTTAAACAAATTTAAATTAAAAAAGATATCTAGATCTATTGGCAATGCTGATTTTACGGTTGAATGAATAGATGATTTATTAAGGTCTACTTCAGAAAATCTAGAGCACTTAGATCCTACATTAAAAGCTAAGTTTGATAAGGTAATAAATACAGAAATAGAACTTATTAGAAACAATCCAAAGATTATTTGAAGGGAACCAAAGATAAAAAAACTAACTGAATTAAAAATAGAAAAAAATCTTACAGATACTGACTTAAATATGTTTATAAAATTATCAGACAGTGATGTTAGAGCTCAACATTTTCCAGATATTGGTGATTGGCTAAAAAATGATGAATTATCAGGTTCGCTAAAGGAAGCTTTATCAGAATGAAATTATCATAATTTCAGAAAAATTATAAAAAATAATAAAAATTTATTGAAGAATTCGGATAGTGTTATTAATAATTTTGATGAAGCACTTGGTTTTGCTAGAAACTCTAGATATATGAAAAATATTGATTTATTAAAGTATGTTTGAAAAATAGCAAAATTCTTTTAATTTAGAATACACGATATGACAAATATAGAAAAATACAAATGAGACATAGCAGATAAATATATACAGGACTTCAAAAAAGAGTTAAACTTTTTGGAGAAGGCTATGATTTGGCCAATTTCAAAAAAAATGGAAGAAGTTTTGAAGTCTAAAAATAAAATTGAAGTTGATAATCTGGGTGAGCTTGAAGAGCTTTGATTTTGGCGTAAGATACTTGGTGCAAAGATCATGAATAAAAGTTTATTTGAAAAGCTTACAAACAAGACGTTTGATTTTCTTAGAGAAAAACAAGAAAAAATACTTCAAGCAGAGACATCTGGTAGGTTAGAGGAACTATCAAATTTAGTTATAAATTGAAAATTAGATGAATTGGACGAAAATGTAGGAGATATAGAATGAGAAAATTCTTCAAATATCAATCAAGAAAATCAAGTAGATTCTCAAGAGAATGAATCGGAATTAGAAGAATGAAATCAAGATGGTGAGTGAAGTTCATTTTGGCAGAATAAAAACAATTGAATAATTTTTGGTTGAGCCACTGCAGCAGTAGGTACTGCATGATATTATACTTCTATAAATCGTTTAAATAAAGCGGCATGATTAAATAAAAGTGTTGAGAAATCAATTAGCTCAGTAAATACTGCTAGAGTCAAAAAGGCAATAAATGGTTCTATTGATCTCTTAAAGGAAAGAAGTAAATCTCCAAAAATAAATAGAGCTATGAAAAATAATCTAAACAATTCTATAAAACATTTTCAAGAATCTTTAAAGTGAACAGAATGAATAACAGATGACGTATTTGCTGCATACCAAAAATATGGTTCTAAAATACCAGATAAATATTTTAATACAGTAAAAATAGATCCAAAAGCATTAAAAGCTTTAGATGAGCTTGATCCAAAACAGGTTAAATCATTATTGTGAGATGGTGATGCAATAAAAGCTTTTTTGAAAGGTAAAGATGTGAAATACTCAGATGATTTGGTAGATATGTTGAAGATTGCAAAAACAGCAGATGAGTTTAAATGAATATCACATATTGCTAAGTATGGTACTAAACTCTCTAAAATGTCAAAGTGACTGAAATGACTTTCTGCTATAGCTGTTATATCTATGTGAATAGATGTCTTTGTTTACTTTGAAACTATGAAAGAAGCTGATGCAATAGCAGAGATAAACAAAATTAGATGAAGTGTTAAGCGTGACCAAGCTACTGCACAACTAATGGTTGGTGTCGCATCTTTGATAGCAGAAGCATGAATAATTATATGAACATGTGCTGCTGGTGGAGCGATGTGAGGTCCAATATGAGTAGCTGTATGACTTATTGTTTGAGCAGTAACTTTTGCTACATCAGTACTTTTGGATGAACTTCATTATGACAAAAAGGCTTTTTATGGACAAAATAGATATGATTTTATCCAACAAGATAGGACAACTATTAAACAATCTATTGTTAATTTGTTGGAAGCAGATCGTCTAGATATGAATGAAAGAATGAAAGAAAAACTAGCAGAAGATGCAAAAGAATCTGGTATTGAAATTAATACTATGGAGAATGCACGAGAAGCTCTAATATATCAAGAAGAGATTTTGGAATGATGATATGATGAGTTGGAGTATTATTATTTTAGTTGAGAGGATCAACAAAAATATGAGACGGAATTAAAAAAAGAAGATGAACAACGTTTTGAAAATTATACAAAACAAAAAGAAGAGATGGAGAACGTTATATCTATCAGGATGGAATACATCAAACAATATGTTAATGAGGATCATAATTCTCCAGAATATATTCAAACGGCAGATATGATTCAAAAAAATAAATGAATAAATTTTGTTCAAAACATTTTGGCAGATTCAAAAGTTTATCATCACCTTAAACAAGAAAATCCAGATGACTATGTATCCAATTACAAAGAATTGGATGTACAGTGATATAAATTAGCATACCAAGAAAAATTACAATCTGAATATCCCAAAAAATTTGATGTATTAGAAAAATTATATACAGAAAATCCAGTACATTTTTATGAGATTATTGCTTGATTTGAATTGTCAAAAACTTCAATAAAAGATGGTATAAAAGATTGAACATATGTATCTCCAGAAAAAGAAAATATGCAAGCTAATTTAGATTTTTTGGATAAATATAATGAATATCGAAAATTATGAAGACCTATTGAAGAAAAAATATGAATGTGAATTAAATCAGAAACAGATACAATAGATTATAAATATATACAACAAGTTTTGATAGATTTTGATTCTATTGACAAGAGACCAATTTGGAATGAGAAGGAAGTCTTGAATTATTTTTCAAATAAAGATGTTTTTCAATCAAGAGTAAAGGCGCAATATGAAACATCAGATAGTACATGACAAAATATATTATATTCTATGGCTAGAGAATTTCACTGATATCATTGAGACAATACAAGCAAAGATATTATGGATTTTTATAATGCTGGAAATCAAGATTCTACATGATTGTATTATGATAACGGATGGAGAGTGAATCAAGATTTGGATTGGACACAAAAATTTGCTTATATATCTACGTTTCAATTTATACCAATGGTTGTAGCTTGATTGGATGTGAAATTTGATATAGAAAATATTGATAAAGACAACATGACCGCAGAAGAGGTTTATGATAGAATGATAGAATGAGAAATATGGACTGAGTTTATGACAAAAAGACAAGAAGCAATTTTGTGAAAATCAGAATGATTAGATTCCGCTATCGAAGCTGCGGACGAAAAGATTATCGCAGAATTTAAGACAAAAGCAAAGGCAATTATAGAAAGAGAGATAGGATATAGGGAGAATAAAGAAAAATATGAACAAAAAATTATAGATTTTG
>DATFJH010000049.1:0-3874 GCA_035269265.1 Candidatus Absconditabacterales bacterium | reverse complement strand
AAATGATATTGAAAATTTCTTGAACTGCTTTTCATCGTTTTCATGATTCTATATAATCTCTTAATTCTGGTTCTTTTTCGGGGTCAAAATTTTTACTTTTTTCAATTTCTTGTATTTTTTCTTGTATCGTAGGATCAAGTTCTATGCTTAATTTTAATTGTTCCAATTCTTGTTTTATTTCGATTTCGTTTTGAAGTATGTTTAGGTCAATATTTTTCTCTTTTACTTCAGATTCAATTTGTTGTTCTATATCATTGTCTATATCTATTAGATTATCTATTATAGTTGGATTTTCTGACAATCGTGTGTCGAAAATTTGTTCTGCTTTTGTTTTTCGATTATTAGTAGAAAAATCAATTTCTTTTAATTCATCTTTTTTGTCAGAATTTAAAAATTTATTAAATAATCATTCTAATTGATTGTTTACTTTTTCTTCGATATCATCATTTTTGATATCTATATCTTTTATTAAGTTTATTTTGTTATTTTGTTCTGGCATCTTTTTTATATATTAAAAATAATATAATTATATGTAATTATACTTGAATTAAGTTTTTTTTGCAAATTTATTTTTCTAAAATTAATACTCTAGCTGCTCATTTTCTTACGTCTACTCTATTTCGATCATGAATATTTTCCATTATTAGATTTTTATTGTAATGTCGGTTTGCTCAATGCATTGTTCATACATCGTGTGTTATAAAACTGTCTGTAGTATATCACTTTATTACTAAAAAATGATATTCAGGACCTCATAGAGCATAATGAGGATTTCAAAGTCATTTACCATAAAATGGTGCTACTACGACATTATTTTGGCTGATTTCTCTTTCTAGATCGTGTATTGTTGGGTGTTCTATTATTCTTGCGCTTATACTTGGGTCTCGTCTATTGATTATTTGTTTCATTTCCATAATTGTGGTGCTTTCGAAGTACCCAAGCATTTCCATTTCCAATTCTACCATAGCAAGAAGATCTTTGTTGTATTCTTCTTTGGTTTTTTTAATTCATTTTATATAATATTGTCATATCAATAAGCTAGCTTCTTCACAAGCATCTTGATATGGTTGGTTTCGGTTTCAATATGGTGATTGTGAGAAAAAGTCCATATTTTGTATATTGTATTCTTTTGGTATAATTTCTGGTTTTGATATTTCTTTTTTTATTTCTTTTGGAGTTTTGGTTTCTTCTTCAGGTTTTCTTAATATTTTTTCTTGAGTATCTTTTTCTTTTATTTCTTTAATTTCTATTTCTTTATTTTTTATTGTTTCTTTTCAATTACTTTGTTTTGTCTGAACACTTTCTTTAATATTATTTTCTGCATTTTTTGAAAAAGTTTTATTTTGTTCTATAAAAACAAATACTATTCGTACAATTAGGACTAATCAAGTTAATATTATTGTTATTTGAGAATTTCTTTTCATTAGTTCAAAATGTTTTAAATGTGTATTATCTTTTATTAAAATCTATTTTTAAATCAAATATTTTTACAGATTCCAATCTATTTCTTTTTTTCAATACTCTTTTAAAATCTTATTTATTTTAGAAAATGGCTTAGATCAGAAGAATCCCCTATTTGCACTAAATGGTGATGGGTGTGAAGCTTCCAATATGATGTGTCTATTTGTGTCTATAATGGGTTTTTTTGCCTGTGCAAAAGAGCCCCATAGCACAAAAATTAGTCATTCTTTTTTGTCTGATAGTTTTTTTATTGTAGCATCTGTAAATATTTCTCGTCATATTTTGCTATGTGACATAGGTTCTCACCTTCTAACTGTAAGAGAGGCATTGATCATGAATACTCACTGCTCTGCTCGTTTTTGTAAGTATCAATCTTTTGGAGTATCTATTCATAGATCGTTTTTTAATTCTTTAAAAATATTTTTTAGAGATGGTGGTTGTTTTATTCATGGTAGCACAGAAAAGCATAATCAATGTGCTTGTCATGGTCAGTGATATGGATCTTGTTAAATTATCACTACTTTTACTTGGTTAAATGGTGTAGAATCATAAGCACTAAAGATATCTTTTCATGCTGGATATATGGTTTTTCATTCATTTTTTTCTTTTTTTAAAAAATTTTTTATCTCAAGAAAATATGGTTTTTGAAACTCTTCTTGTAGTTCTTTTTTTCGGCTTTCTTCGATTTTTGGTGATATCATAATATTTAAAATATTTTTTAAAATCAGGGTTGGTAGGAATCGAACCTACTACAACATAGCTTCGGAGACTACTGCTCTACCAGTGAGCTACAACCCTTTAAATTATATAAATATATTTAAAGTTTGTTTTATTTCAAATTATTTATTATAAAAAAAATACAGGACTAGCGGGACTTGAACCCACGACACGCGGCTTTGGAGACCGCTGCTCTACCAACTGAGCTATAGCCCTATATCTTGTTAGTTTAAAGTTTGTAAAGTTGAAAGTTTTGGAAACTTGATAACTTTATGAACTTTATGACTTTTTTATTAAGTTGTCTAAACTATAAGCCCGATTATGTTGTTATGGTATAATATGTCTAAACTTGCTTATAGCAAGTATTGTGCACTTCCGCCAACAAAGGACGAATAAGCTTGCATTAATTACGGTTTACCCCTCGACAAACAATCTGTTTGACTGAGTAGAAGTAGCCCTTGCGGACATCTTCACGTTGCATCTTTCCCCTAGTACTAAAAATTTTAGTACTGGGTAGTTTACGTTTCTGTGGCACTTTCGTTTGCCCCCGGTTTTTAGACCGCGGCGGTCCAAGATCCGTTAGATCTTAATCATTTTTTAATGTCAGGACTTTCCTACCCGATTTTATCGGATTAATACCTTGTTTAGACAATGATTGTTTTTAGTGAATTACTTTAAAAGTTCAAGGAATTTTATTTTTTATTGTAGGGAATAACGCAGTACTGCGTTACGACTGTTCCTTACGTTATTGTTATTTAATAAAATGAATTGTAAAAAAAATTGCTTTTGATAGAATAATTGTTGTTTTTAATTCAATATTTTATTATGAATAAAGAAAATATAGATTTCTTGTTTACAAAATTGGGTGAGATGTATCCAGATGCAAATACAGAACTAAAATATTCAAATGCTTTTCAATTATTGATTTCTGTTGTTTTATCTGCTCAAGCTACAGATAAACAAGTAAATAAAATAACAAATTCTTTGTATAAAAAGATTAAATCGCCAAAAGATGTTTTAGATATGGGATTAAGCTCTTTGACTAAAAATATTTCATCAATTAATTATTATAAGACTAAAGCAAAAAATATATTTGAAACTTCTAAAATGTTAAATGAAGATCCAACAATAATATCTCCTGATATTGATATTTTACAAAAATTACCTGGAGTATGAATAAAAACAGCAAAAGTTATTTCTTATGTTTTGTTTTGATCTAAAGTAATTGCTGCAGACACACATGTACATAGAGTGTCAAATAGATTATGATTAGTTGATACAAAAGTGCCAGAAAAAACATCAGAATTACTTGAAAAAAAAGTGCCAGATAAGTACAAAGGTGTGGCACATCATGGTTTGATATTGTTTGGTCGCTATCATTGTATAGCTAGAAAACCAAAATGTGAAACATGTCCATTTAAGGATATTTGTAAGTTCCATAGAGCCTCCCTTAAGAAGGGAGGAAGAGCGTAGCGAAGGTGGGTTAAATTATAATGAAAAGTTACAAAATCCCTTTGTCCTCCTTTGTAAGGGGGATATTAAGGAAATATTTTTATATGAAAAGTTTGAATATATGATTGCAATGCAAGAACCTATGTGGTGAGAAAACATGTTATTATTTTTAAATGAATATATGAAATATAATGATTTTTTGTTGTGGTTAATTCCTTTGACTGCAGATGTATTTGTTTTTTTA
>DATFJH010000048.1:0-7536 GCA_035269265.1 Candidatus Absconditabacterales bacterium | reverse complement strand
ATTTTTATATCTAGTAAGAATGGAAATTGTTTTGTGATATTATCTCGTCATTTAATTATTTTTATTCACAACTCCTCTGCTTTTGATAATTTACTACCAGGCTTAGATCAAATTAGCATATAATTTGTATTTTTGTTTGGATTTGAATCGAAAGTATATCATTTTTTCTCCATTTCTTCGATGATTTTTGGTCTAGGAAATTTGAATGAACCGGTAATACTGAAAGAATTGTGAATTGTAAATTGTGAGTTGTGAATCGGTTCTACTGAGAAGTTTAGCCCCAGTTTTTCTAATTTTTTGAGTAGTTCTAAATTGGCTTTTCGGTAATCAATTATTCATTCAACCATTTTTTCTCAGATGCCATAGATTCAGATTAAGAATTCTGGATTAGTTAGATATTTAGAGATTTGTTTTAAGTGTGAATCCCCTTGGCCCCCTTTCATAAAGGGGGTAATTGCATTTGATATGTCTTGAGCTGTTTTTTTTCATATTCAAGGTATTCAAAGTCAGTTTAGTAATCTTCGAAATTCTTTATTTTTTGATTCTTCTAGTTGTTTTTTGATTTCTGTTATTTTTTTGTCTGCAAATCATGGGAATCTGCGAACTATTCTTTCCGTTTCAAAATCTAGTAATTTATACAAATCTGCTATATTTGATACTATATTGTTGTCGACTAGTATCTCTACTATACTTTCTCAAACTCATTCTATATTCATACAATTTTTTGATACAAATCGTATTATTTTTTCTTTGACTTGTGCTGGGCATGATGGATTTTGGCAATAATAGTGCATATCTATGTGAGTTAGTTTTGTGCCACAACTTGGACAATGTGTGGGTGGGCTGATTTTTCATATTTTCTTTTTATTATCCCCCTTTCATTCCCCCTTATTAAGGGGGACATTTTTTCTCCTATCTTTTATTACTCATGTGATATATGGAATTACCTCTCCACTTCTTTGTAGTCGTACAAAATCATCTTGGTGGATATCTTTTTCTTTTATAAAATCAAAATTGTGTAAAGATACACTTGATATTGTTGCTCCACTTAATTTTACTGGTTCTAATTTGGCTACAGGAGTAATTATTCAAGTTCTTCATACTTGAAACTCGATGGATTTTATTTGAGTACTCACCTGCTCTGCTGGAAATTTGTAAGCTATTGCTCGTCTTGGATGATGAACTGTTGATCAGATAATTGTTCTTAGCTCATTTTCTTTTACTTTTATTACTAATCAATCAAAATCTATGTCTTCTTTTTGTAGGTTTTCTTTAGTTTTTTTATTTTCGCAAATTTCTATAATGTTTTCTATATTCTGAGATGAGTTTATATTGGGATAAGTTGGTAATCATAACCCTTGTAATGTCATTTCGAGTATCATATCTTGCGAGAAATCTTTTTTCTTATTTAAAGAGATTTCTCCACTTCATTCGTTATTACTCATTTCGGTCGAAATGACAGACTTGTGTAATATGTCATATGAGAAACATTGTAGATTTCTAGATGCTGTGATGTTTGTGTTAAGTTGTTTTAAGCTTCATGAAGCTAAATTTCTTGTATTTGCATAAACTTGTAATCATTCTATTTCTCTTTGTTGATTTATTTTTTTAAGCTCTGATTTACTAATTAATATTTCTCATCTAAAAGATATTTCTCAGTTAATTTTTTTGTTTAATTTTGATGGAATATTTTTGATGGTTTTTACATTTTGTGTAACATCTTCTCATGTAATTCCATCTCATCTTGTGATTGCTTGTTTAAATATTCAATTTTCATATATCAATTCTATACTGATTCAATCAAATTTAGGTTCTATATAGTAGGTCGGTTTTTGAGTTATTCATGCTTTTTCTAATATTCTTAGAATTCTTCTTTCTCGTTCTATTAAATCCTCTGAATTATAGCTATTTTCCAATGATAGCATTGGCATCTTGTGGTTTGCTTTTTTGAAGTCGTCTTGTATTTGATTTACTAGTTTTTGTGTAGGAGAATCTCAACTAATTATATATGGAAATGATTGCTCTATTTTTTTGAGATAATCAAAAAGTTGATCATACTCTACATCAGATATGATAGGATCAGATTCAATGTAATATAGGTGATTGTGGTCTATGATACAATCTATTAATTCTTGATATATTTTTTGAATATCTGATTGAGATATATTTGAAATATTCTGATTACTTTTTATATAATTTTGTAATTTTTGTGTTTTTTCTGATAAATTCATTTAAGAATGAGATTAATTTAAAATAATTGAAATTACTTATATTTTTTGGTTTAAAAAACAACTATTTTCCTTTGAAAACAACCTTGAATGTTCAAAAAATAACATAAAGATCCATAAAAATACTTCGATTGTGAATATAGTATAAATCTAATTTTGCTTCATCTTCAAAACTAAGGCTATCTCTACCAAAAACTTGTGCATATCAAGATATTCCTGGTTTTACAGAAAGTAATCTTTTTTCTCGAATCTCATATTTTTGTACTTCTTCTGGTAAGTGTGGTCTAGGTCAAATAATAGACATAGTTCAGATGATAACACAAAATAATTGTGGTAATTCATCTAATGAACTTTTGCGTAAAAATTTTCAAAATTTGGTAATTCTTGGATCATTTTTTATTTTGAATAATGGTCATTTTCTTTCATTTTTTTGCAACAAATCCTTTTTCATATTATCTGCATTTTTTACCATACTACGAAATTTTATAAACGTGAATGGTTCTTCGTGTTGTCATACTCTTTTTTGTATAAAAAATATTGGTCATTTACTTTCTAATTTTATAGTAATTGCCACTATCAACATAATTGGCGACAATATTATTATTGCTATAAGTGAAACTATTATATCAAAAATTCTTTTTAAAACGATTGATCGTCCATCTAATTTTGAATGTTTATATTCCATTGCTATCAAATTTGAAATATTTTCTGGTTTGTAAACTACATCTTCTAAAAAATATCCTTCTGATATATGATAAAATCTAGTAGTAGAAAATCTAATTTTTTCGAAAGTATCTTGTAATAATTCTTTTGGAAAAATTCATACAGCTACTATTATAAAATAGTCTGTAACTTTTATATCTCATATGTCTTTTAATTGAATAAATTCTGTTTTAAAAGAGAATCATTCTTTTATTTTTTCTATTGCTTCGTAACTTCTTGGTGAATTATCTCATATTATTAGTATCTTATTTTTTCAATTTCTATGCTTAATACTCTCTATTTTGTTTCGTATTTGATCAAACAAAAATATAACAAAAAAAGATATAATTGCTCAAAATAATATTATAAACCTAGATACTCAATACTCAAAAACAAATCAGCTTCAAAAATAGCCAACAAAAGTAATCGTAATTATTCGATATATTCGTACTTTTGAGTAAGTTTGAAAATATTTTTGTGTTGGTTTGTTTAATTCATATAGATTTTTTATTATTCATATTCATATGAATGCAAAACTAGATATAAATGCAAATAGCATTGTTTCTTCATAGTTTATTGGTGGTATTGGTAGTTGTACACCTGGTATAAGATCTGTTACTAGACGTAGTTTGTATATCAAAAAGAAAATTACCAATATTATAATCATATGTATAATTGGTCTAATTAGACGTAGTGGTATATTGTAATCTTTATTCTTTCTTTTTTTTGACATAGTTATATTGCGTTAAATTAAATCATTAATTTTATCAATTGTTTTTTTTATTGTTGTCTTAAAATCTTTTTCTATTGGTATAGAAAATCATGCAGCATACATATGTCATCATCCGTTAAATATTTTTGCAATTTTTTCTACGTTTGTATCTTTTGATCTTAAAGATCATTTTATTTTATTTCAATCTTTTCTTATGTTGGCAATTATTTTTGGTCATTTTATTTCTTGTATTATTGTAAGTCAATATCAAGCTTGTTCTTGATCTATGTCGTATTTATGTAATTCATCAATATCATAATATGTATACAAAACATCTCACTTTTGAGATATCCTTTCTAATAATACTTTTAGAAAATTTATTGTTCATATTGATTTATTATTTATAAAGTTATCTATTATCAATTTTTTGTTTGCTCATAGTTTTATTAGTTCTAAAGCATTTTTTAGTATTCTTTCATGATTTTCATCATAACGAAAATTCCCAGAGTCTGTTGTTAGTCATAAGTATAGGTAAGTGGCAATTTTTTCATCATAATATTTTTCTCGTATATCGATAGTTTTTTCGAATATTAATTCGCATGTACTTGTAGATTTTGTATCTCTTATTGTTAGCCAGTTTTCTTGTTTTTTGTTTCATTCATGATGATCAAAAACCACTATTTCATTTTCTTTAAAGTAATTCTCCTTTCATTTAATAAATTTTCATAAACGAGAATAATCTGATAAATCTACGAATATTAACAAATTGTAATATCAGTAATCAAAGTTATCTGTTATTTTTTTTGTGTCTCACAAAAAATCATAAATTTTACTGGGTTTGTTTGGAGAAAAGTAAAAAATGTCTTTACCTTTTTTTTCAAGTATTTTTCAAAGTCAAAGCATAGATCATATAGCATCTCAGTCTGGATTAACATGACAAAAAATCGCTATTTTTTGTGCTGCTTCTATTTTTTTTATAACTTCTTTCATCTATTCTTTTATTAATAAATTTTGGACTTGTTCCAATCATTCTTTAGAAATATTTTTTTCTGCATTTCATATAGTGATTATTGTATTACCTGGATTAGTTTCTAATATTTCCTTTAGTTTTGATATATCTGATACATTGTTGGGAATTTCAAATTTTGTTTGTTTTTTTTTGTTTTCTGTTTTATTATCTTCTTTATCTTCTGTTTTGTTTTTTATTTGTTTTTCTTTTTCAATTATTTTATCTTGTGTTTTTTTGTCTTTTATTGTTTGTGTGTCATCTTCCAATAATTCCATTTTTACTTCTCCAAGTCTCATTCATTTTGCTTTTGTTACTGTAACTTCTGGGTTAAATTTTCATCATGCATTTTTTATCAAAGTTTCACGATCTGTTTTTATTAATTTACTAATTCTTGGATATCTTCATTCTTGTTTAAATCATGATATTATTACTAGATCAAATTTTTTGAAATCTAAAACATCCTTGAAAAAGAATTCTCTTTTGGATGAAATATCTTCTATTTCTATAAAATATCATTTTTTTCTAGCTCTTTGTATGTTTGATATATATCATGTAATTTTAAACGGTCATATGTTTTTTTCTATATTCAATCGAGATAAAAAAGTTTGACTTTTTAAATATGGATAAAGTCAATCTAATGGATGTCAAGAAACAAAGGATTTGAAAACATCTTGTTCCATCATTAATTTTTCTTCAAATGATGTTCATTCTATTTTATTAAAAGATATTTTAGTCGTTGTTTCATCTCATCAAAAAAGTCACATACTCATGTTTTGAGAAGATTTTGATCGTTCTAATAAAAATTTTATATTGTTTAATAAAGTGTTGCGATCAAAAAAATTATCTAATCATCATGATTTTATCAATCATTCTAATGATTTTTTATTTATTACTTTATCACATCTTTTTAGAAAATTTTCAAGTGAACTGTATTTTCCATTTTTTTGTCTTTCTTGTTGTATATATTCTCAAATATCAAATCATATTCATTTTATTCAAAGAAATCACAATCTAATTTTTCATTCAATAGCAGCCACATGATTGAATGATTCGTTTATGTCTGGTTGTAATACTTCTATTCAGTGACTTTGTGTTTCATAAACATATTTTGCTTGATCTTCTGTATCCTCTTCTACAGATCTAATCAGTGCTGCATAAAATTCTACAGGAAAATAAGCTTTAAGATAAGCTGTTTGATAAGCTATCCAAGCATAACAAACAGAGTGAGATTTGTTGAATGAGTAAGATGCGGCTGGTTCTATCATCTTTTCATATATAAATTTTGTGGTTTCTGGTTTGTATCCTTTGTGTGTTTGTCATCTTTCTGTAAATTCTATTTTTAATTTTTCTATAATTTCTTTTTTCTTTTTACCAACTCATCTTCTCAGAATATCAGCTTCAGCAAGTGAAAATCATGCCATATTTTGTACTAAAAACATAAGTTGTTCTTGATATACGGCAATTCAATATGTGATGTCCATAATTGGTCATAAATCCTCTATTAGTTTTTTTTCTTCTTCTGCTACTACATCTTTTCCATATTTTCTTTGTAATGTATTTTTTAATTCATTATGCATATAATTAACTGGTTCTTTACCATGTTTTCTATCTATATAGTTTGGTATAAATTCCATAGGACCTGGACGATAAAGAGCATTCATAGCAACTAAGTCGTTTATATTGTCTGGTTCCAGTTTTATTAAAAACCTTCTCATTCATTTTGATTCAAACTGAAAAATACCACTAGTATCTCATTCTTTAAATACTTTATCATAAGTATAATGATCATCTATCGGTGGTTGAAAAGATGCATCTTTAAAAAAACTTTCAAATATTTTTGGAAGATTTTTTCATTCTTTTTCATATCTTTTTTTAATTATTTTTATACAATTTTTTATGATTGAAAGGTTTCTTAGTCATAAAAAATCCATTTTTAATAATCAAATATTTTCAAGTGTTGGTCAGTCGTATTGACTTACTATATTGTGGTCATCTTCTTTTGCATACTGTGTGGGAGTAAATGTGTTTATTTTATTTGGAGCTATAATTATACCACATGCATGTACTCATAGCTGTCTCATATTTCACTCTAATTCTTCTCAAAACTTTACTGCTTTTTTGATATTATCATCATTGTTGTACATTGATTTTAATTCTTCATTTCATTCGTCTTTTATTGCTTGAGAAATTCATGTTTTATCTGGAATTAAACTTGAAAATTTGTTTGATTTGTCAAAAGGTACTCAAATAGCTCTAGCAGCATCTTTGAAAGCGGCTCTGGTAGCCATTTGCATAAAAGTACCAATAGCACAAACATTTTCTTCTCCATATTTTCATTTAACGTATTCTATTACTCTTTCTCTTTGTGTATCTTCAAAATCTATATCAAAGTCAGGCATATTTACTCTAGCTGGATTTAGAAATCTTTCAAATAGTAGTCAAAATGGCATTGGATCTATGTCTGTAATTTTTGTAACTCGAGCCAATAAAGATCATGCTCAAGATCATCTACCTGGTCATACTACTATTTGTTTTTCTTTTGCCCAAGAAACAAAATCTGATACGATTAAAAAATATGTGTTGAATCACATTTCTTTGATTACTTTTAGTTCATATTCCAATCTTTCTATATAGTCTCAAAGTTTGTATTTATCTTCATCTGGATATAAATTTATTTTTTCATTTTTTTCTATGAAGTCTTTTTTATATTTACTGTAAGTTTGATTTGTTAGATCATGTATTTCTTCTGGTGTAATATCTTGTATTTTCTTGTCTGTAGTTCATTTGTTTGTAATTTTTGTGAGTTCTATAATAGTATCTTGATCTCGTCAAAGATCAAATTTGTAATTTAATCATTCGTATGCTATATAACGTAATTCAAATTC
>DATFJH010000047.1:0-15277 GCA_035269265.1 Candidatus Absconditabacterales bacterium | reverse complement strand
ATCTACATTACGAAATGTAGCTCTTATCCTCTCCTTAGATTCCTTAATCGCCGCATCTGGCAAACCAATAATATCAATATTGGGCAAAGATTTGTTACAATCTGCTTCTACCAAAATTTCATATCAATCCAATCACACATTTGCAAAAGTCTTTGTTATACATACCATTTTCAAATTAATTACTACATAAAATTCACTGTCAAAAATAATCTTTACAAAACAAAAATCAAGTTATTTTTTTCAAAAACAAAAAAAGCCCAATTAAGGGCTAATTTTTAGATTAAAAAATTATTATTAAGAAATAGCTACATTTTCTCTATTAATTCTCGAAGTTTTTTCTCTATTTCTTCATTATTAGAATCTAATCTCAATGCTTCTTCAAACTCATCGATAGCTCCTCCAATCGAGTTTTCAAAAACTAAATATTCATACGCCTTATTTAAATGATTTTTTATAAGCTTTTCTTTTATTCTTTCATTATTAGGATCTAATTCAAGTGCTCTTTTATACATATTTGAAGCTTCACGAAGATCCCTATTTATAATACTTTCTTTCGCTTTTTTTTCCCAAGACTCAATTGCTTTTTCTCTAAATTCTTCATTATTAGGATCTAATTCGAGTGCTTTTTCAATATAAAGTGCATCATATACATCAAAACTATCTCTTTTTTCATCATGTTCAACAAATTTATTTATATTATCAATAAATTTATTTTTCAATTCTTTATTTTCAGGGTCTAATTTTAATATTATTCTTTGGACGCCCAAGTCAACACATGCCTACGATCTTCTAATCTTTTTATCTCTCTATCTATTGCTGGATCTGGTTCTAAACCTAATTCCAATGCTCTATCATAACGCCATCTAATTGGTCAGATATTGACACCAGATTCTTTAAGCCCCTCGTTTATAGATTTCTTGTAATTTTTCACAGCTTCTTCTCTATATTTTGGGTCCTCAGTAAATGTATATAATTTATCAAAAGTCGAAGCAATACTATTGAACAAATATGCGCAATCGTAAAAAGATCTCATTTTAAAATCTTTTTTTTGAATAATTTCTTTTAGCTCTTCAGCTTCTTTTTCATAATTCTCAATTGCTTTATTTTTCAATTCTTCATTTTCAGGATCTAATTTTAAAGCTTTTTCATAATTCCATGCACCAGATCCATAATCTCCTTTTGAAATTTGTATTTCTGCATATTTTACAGAAGCATTAATTACTTTGTTTTTCAAACCTTCATTTTCAGGATCTAATTTTAAAGCTTTTTCATATTTCCGCGCAGCCACACCATAATGTCCTTCTTCAATATCTTTTTCTGCTTCTATTTCCCACTTTTCAATTATTCTATTTTTCAATTCTTCATTTTCAGGATCTAATTTTAAAGCTTTTTCATATCTTTCCGTAGCATGGTGAAAGTCCTTGTATCTAAGGTGTATCTCTGCTTGTTTTTCATAACCTAAAACATTTATTGCAATATTAAGTGATTCTGAAAGCTCTTCATATTTTTCAGGATGTTGTTCCTTTAAATCATTTTGAACCTCTTTAAGATAACCTATTTTAGAATCAGAATCTTCAAAAGCATCAGAAACTGTTTTGTAAATCTCAGTAGGAGTCATACTAAAAAATTTTTCTATATTTAAATTTCACTCATTTTCTTCTTTTTCTTTCAATAATCTTCATTTCAAAGAATCAACCTCAACTTTTTGCTTAGATTTTTCTGATTCTACTTCATCAGAGATTTCTTCATTAATCTTTTCTTGATTTTTAATCTCTTCTTCAGACATAGAAGAAGTTTCATTTTGATGATTTTCAGATTCAACTTTTTTACCTTTATTAATTGAATCATCTTTGGGAGCATTAACCATTTTATTAAAAATAATAATATAAATATACCTAATTATACTCCCCCCCTGATTTGTCAAATTTTTGAGGACTTTTTTTGTGTTTTCTTCAAAACAACAGTTGGTGTATGACAAAATTCTATCTTTTTTTATTGATTTTATAAATAAATTTGTTCAAAATATTTATTATCACTCAAAATTACAAAACAAAATTTTTATAATATCAAAAAATCCCACTTCCAAAAGCAGGATTTTATAAAATTATATTATAGTTATCAAATATCAACTAACCATTGTCAGTTTCTTCTTCATGCTTATGTGGTTTACTCAACCATGAAAAAAATCTAATAGCAAACAACAGTCCAAACATAACCCAACCCAACACAGCAAAAACAGAATATCCAACATCATCTTCTTCAGTTTCATTATCCATTATCAACTCTCCACTATCCATTAACTCTGGGCATGACAATCTCTTATTTATAGACATAAGAATTTCTTTTCAAGCGTCATCTTCCAAATTATAATATTTATTTATTAATTCACACTCCTCTAATGATCATTTGTAATATTTTTCTTTATTTACCAACTTCCTAAATTGTACAGGATCTATATCATTCAACAAATATAAACCAGTAGAAGTCTTAAAAAAATAATCCTTATGTGTTAGATTTGCTTTACCATATACTTGTTTGTCTGCTACTTGTATTTCCAACTTTACATCAGATCACAAAGGTAACCATATATCAGGATAAACTGTAAGAAAATTCCCACTCCATTCATGCTCAATATTGGAAATATCATATTTAATATCATCAATAATTATTGCTATACTATTTTTGTTCAATCATTTACCTTGATCACTCATTTCAAAAGTAAAGTAAGAATCTAATGCCACATATTCTCATGTAGTTAAAACAGGAAAAATCAAGTCAATACTTGGAGAAATAATGTCTGGTTCACATTCAGGCACTTTAGCAAACTCAAAAGAAAAATCTTTTTTTATATCTATTGAGTTTCCACTACCATCTACCAAATAACTTCATTCCATAAAATTAAAATTAGTTTTTTCTATATCAGATTTTGTTTTAAAAAATATCTTAAATAAAACCCTATCCAAACCAAGATTTTCAGATTTTAATTTATTAAAAACAATTTTATTTTCTTCAAGTGAATATGTCAGTTTATTTTCTTGTTCTCATTCTGGAACTATTTTCAATATTTCAATATTTTTATTATCATATTGCAAAATTGCATTTATAAGGTCAATATTTCCATTTTCCAAATCAAATACAACATCCACTTGATTGTCACAACCAGCATGAAACTTATCCGATGGCTGAAATCTTTCTGAACCATAAATTGGATTTAAATTAACTTGTGCAAATCAAAATCCAACAAAAACAAATCAAAATAACAAAGTTAGTATTAATTTTTTATTTTTCATATTTTATTTTTTAAAAAGGATAAAATACTTATTTTCTATTTATGATTTACCAAATAATTATCAAGAGAAAAAGAAAAACAGCTGCAAAAACAGCTGCTTAAAATTTTTTGTTTTAATCTGGTCTCTTGGCTATAAAAACCAATGGTCCATCAATCTTTTGTTTTAACTCATCAATAAGAATTTCACTTATTCCTTCTTCTCTAAGAATCCTTCTCATTTCCTTGTGAGGGATCATCTTGTCACTGAAACTGTTTTTAGTATCAGCACTAGCTATGACAATTTTTTCTTTAGCAAGATACCTGATACCACTACTTGTTTTAAAAGGAATTCTTTTTTCTCCTAACCTCAATGTAAACCCTCTTTGATTAGTTAAAATCTCACATAATGAATCCAAAGGTACATCAACCAATTCTTCAATTTTACACATACAGTAATTTTTTAATTGTTTATTAATTTTTTTATTTTTATTACATTGTTGTAAACAACAACCAACAAATTATACAAAAAAACAAAACAAAATCAACAAAAACTTGATTTAATCAGACATCTTTATATAAAAACAATATATTTACATATATATTCTAAATATGGAAAACTCTCAACAAAAAGAAATAGAAAAAACTATAGCAAACCCTATCACAAAAAATATGAAACCATGACAAAAAGAATTGTCACAAACAATATGAAAAGCTGGACAAGATAAAATTGATCCAAACCAAATTTCTACATGACTAGATAAATGGGAAAACAAAATTGCTCACAAAAGAAAACCAGATGTCTAAAAAGCAAACACATATACCAAAGAACCTATAACTAACAATATGATAATCACAAACAATATCTTCAATATTTTGTACAATAAAGATATTGTTTTTAATTTATTATAAAAAATATTAATCTTTTTCCAGACTCAATCTTCTATTATTTGATATCACAAAAGCTTTTCTACCTTACCTACATTTTCTTTTATCAATCTTCTATTTGCCAAGTAACTTGGATTTTCCATACTAATTATAGGTTTTATAGCAGCTATACAAGGATCTCATCATATAGAAGTCTTGTCTATTTCTTTTTTATATTGAGCTGAAGCCAATAAATAAAAAATATTATCATATTCAAATATCAGCTTTTTTTTAAAACTTAAAATTTTTTTGTTAAATTTTTTAAACAAAAAAACTAAAATCAAAAGTATTATTATAAGCAAAAAAAATGATATCAAAATCCATGATGCAGTTTCCAATCAAACTCCAAACAAAAAACTAACAAAATCAACCATCACATACCATATATTTAATAATGTTTCAGTCATAAGAATTTATTATCAATAAAGTTTTTTCATTTTGTCTCCCTTTTTAAAGGGAGCTGTTTTCCCGCAAATCTGCGGGATAGAGGGATTTAATAAAAATGTTTAACAATGTTCTTTCACTCAACTACTACTGGTATAAAATTTCTCCAAAACATAGGAATCTTTTTATTTATACAGTATTTGCTCCATGATTTAGAACCAAATTTATCTCATTTTTTTGGATATCTAATTTCTAATCCAATCAATTCTTCATCATCAATATTTACTATGTTTTTTCAAATCTTAATCTCTCACAATTTATCAATAATCTCACTTTTTTCAATATACTTTTGCCAAAAATCTTGTTTAGACTTTATGATATAAATTTTACCATGTGAAAGAAAAAAATACACTCAATTAATATATTTGTATCACTGCTCTCCACTATGAAAAAAATCTACAAACTCTTTTAGAGTATTGGCTGTAACTTGAGAAGATACTCCAAATTTTTTAAGAACCTTCAATAAATAATCTTCAGAAACAAAAGACAATGGTACATCCCAACAAAAAGCAAAATCACTATTTCGATAATCAGATTTATTTATTTCAATTAAATTTCAAACATCAATATTATTTTTATCCAATTCATTATAAATTTTTTTCATACTATCAAAAAAAGAATTATTTTCTTGATTACTTTTTTTAGAAAGTTCAGCTAATTGTGGAAACAAAGACAATCTGATTTTATTTCTCAAACTAACATCCTCATCCAAGTTGGTTGGATCTACTACAAATGGAGTTCAAAAATCTTTACAAAATTTTTCAATTTCCTTTTTGGTATAGTTCAACAATGGTCTAATAATTTTTACTCAGTTCAACAAATTATTCTCATCCAAAAACCTCATAGACAAAAATCAATTGAGTCAAGAACCACGCAACATATTCATAAAACTCGATTCAATACGATCTGTCAAGTTGTGTCAAGTTAACAAAAAATCAATATTATTTTTATCTATTATTTTCTGAAACTCTCCATATCTCCATTGCCTCAAATCATTCTCAGTCTCCTTTACCACACCGTCATTCTGTTTATTGTAACTCACAATTTGAAACTTGCAACCTGTAACTTGCAACTGTTTTTTAACAAATTTTTCCTCTTTGTCCGTTTCTTTTCTAGTCTTGTGATTGCAATGAACAAAACACAAATTATCTAAATTTAAATTATTCAACTGAAAATATTTTAAAATCAACACACTCAAAAACATACTATCTGGACCTCCACTTACAGCTATTAATAATTTTTTATTATCAAGAAAATACTCTGACAACCTATCAAATAAATCATCAAATTTATCAAAATCTTTATTTAAAATTTCATCAATAATTTTCATTGAAAAACAATAATTGTTCAATATAAATAATTAGAAATTAATTGTTGATAATTATCAATTATTCATTATCAACTATCCATTATTTTATATTGATTTCAAATATCAATTCCAATGAAAAAATCAGACTTTAAAATCAACGTTTGAGATTTATTACTATCTGCAGGAAAACAGGATCAAATTAGTTTTGAAGATATATATGTAGATGAAATTACATCTCTTACCAAAAAGTGAATTAGCGGAAATGTAGTTATTCAATCTTTTGATCAAGATTCTTTGTTGGTTACATTAGAAGATTTAAAGTGTACATTACACGAACCATGTGACAAATGTGCAGAAGAATATGATAGAAAAATAAATATAAAAGAATATTCTGCAAAATTTCAAAACGAAGTAAACCCAGAAGAAGAGTGAGATGATGAGATATTTTTGATAGATGGAAATGAAAACATAGATATCAAAGATATGGTAATACAAGCTATTGTACTACAAGAACCATTCAAAAAATTGTGTAGCAAATGCCAAAAAATATCAAAAAAAGAAGAAAACGAAGAAGATATAGACTATTTTGAATCAACAGGAAATATTACTTTTAGCTAAAAAAATATCAAAAAAAATAAAAAGCTGAGAACAAAATCCTCAGCTTTTTTAATAAAATAAATATTGATATACAAACAAACAAATTCAACTTCGCTAACTAATATAACCTAAAAAATAATAGAAGTATAAAATATTAGCCTTATTTCGCCCTACGAGCGAGGGTCCCAGATATTTTATATTAGGACCTACAACTAATTAACAATGACAGGTAGGTGCTGAAGATAACGAACATGCTGATATGATTCTTACAAGCCCTGTCCTGATAAACATCGCACGAAGACACAAGTCATTCTTCATCAATTTTGTAAGGCATAATCATGGTTTGTCATGTGATTGTATAGATACCGTACAATATTCTTTTTAATTCATCTTTATTTTTTTCTATAAAATTTATGTTAAAAGTAATTCACATACTATAAGCATCTGCCACAGTTTTTCATAAATACAAAAATGTATTTAATGATTTTTCAAAATTTATTGTAGATAAATCTAAACCATTTTCTTTGGCTAATTTTTGCATCTTAGGTGAATTTTTTAGATTTTCAAATGATCTTTTATTCCACTTTCCCCTTTCTCATTTTTCATTATAATCCATATCTTCATATCTCAAATCTACTTTATCATAATCTGGTATATAAAATGATTTTTGGTCAAATTGGTGCATCTTCACATCTCATTGCATTGTATACGAATATCTTGCAGACAATGGTTTTAATGACTCAAAATCATCATCACTAATTTTTTCATGTTTATGTGATGCTCGCTCGGCATAGATTGATTCATTGAAATTTTCTTTTTGTTCAGAGTTTTGAGTTTTTCACATAAACAACTCTCTCAAAGCTTCTTCGTCAATATCAGGATTTCATTTTCTAAATTCTTCTAATCATTTTTGGAAAGTTTGTTCATCTAGTTTTTTTTGTGCATAAAATTCTTGATATTTCTCTATCAAGTCTTTATTTTCTTCTTTAAATTTTTGTGTAAGTTCTTTTCTATTTTGAAGTTTAGTTCAATATATCTTTTTGTAAATTTGATTTATCTGATCTTTCTCTAGTCATCATTTCAACATATCAATAAAAATTTGTTTTTGGTCTTTTGATAGACCAAACACTTTATTTTTTTCATTTTCAAGTTCAGATGTTTCAAGAGATAATTCCCATTTAATTTCATTATAATAATTTAGAGTATCTTTTGCTTTTGTCATTTTTTTGAAATTTATTTGTAAAATTAAGTATATTTTATTGTATATAGGACTTTAAAAATACCAAATCATATTTTGATTATATTAAAATATTGACTTATTGCAATAAGATTTTATTAAAAAACTAGTTTTCCTAATAAATTAGGAAAAAATTACCTCGCTATGCAAGTATTTCATTAATTCAAATAATTCCTCTTATTCTCATTATGCTCTGCTACAGTTTTACCATAATGAATAACTCCTTGAGGATCATGTAGATAATAAAAATAATTTGTCTCTCTTGGATTAATCACAGCATCTATGCTATCTACAGCAGGATTTGAAATTGGCTGTGGTGGCAAACCTCAAACTTGTCTTGTGTTATATATATTATTTTTGTCATAAATTCATCTCGAAATCAAAGCTGGTGTACAAGTTTCATATGGTTCGTGAAGACCATAACATAAAGTTATATCAGCATCCAATCTCATGCCATTAGCCAATCTATTGAAAAATATTCCAGCTACTGTTGGTTTATTTTTTGTATTTCTTTCTTCCTTTTCTACTACACTAGCCAATATCAACATATCATACCAAGAAAATTTACTTCTTAATGACAAGATATCTTGAGAATGTATAGTCCAAACTTTATTTTTAAAATTTTCTAATTGCAAATAGACCAACTGATCAACTATATTTCATCACACATCCAAATGATATGTATCTGGATACAAAAATCATTCAAGTGATTTTAAATCTTTATCAGCCATCGACAAAAATTCATACCTATCTGTATATTTTGTGATAATCTCAGATGAATTAACAAAACTAATATAATCTCACTCTTCTATCAAATCTTTTTCCGACAAATCTGCATCTATATCATATATAGACCAACCTTCCAATACAGTATATTTCTGAAAATCTTGTTTGGGTCATTCTTTTATCACATCCAAAAACTCAGATTTAGAATGTTTTCATTCAAAAATATATGTTCATTCTTGTATTTTTGAAAGATCAATCTCATTTTTATTAAAAAATAAATGCATCTTTAATCACAATTTTTCTATATTAGAAAAATCTTGAATAAAAGACTGAAAATTATCTCACTTTTCTATTATAATTTTTTGATCCAAATGATATGGCTTTAAAAACAAACTCCATACAAAAAACAACACTAATCACAACAATATTCACCTACCAATTTTTGGTTTTTTACTTTTTTGTTTTATCATCTTTATTTTTACATTTAAAATTATTTAAAAGATAATATAAAAAGTCTCCACATTTTCAAGTAAACAAAAAAGTCAGTACACAAATTATAACACCATATATATAATTTTGTAACACATATATCTTAGAATTACAAACTCAAAACACACTTTAAAACAGGGGTAATTGGATGAGCTTGCTTTTAAATATCAATTAAATAGAATTTCTTTCAATTGTTTTTTTATAATTCAAATTACAAATGGATATAAGAAATATTTTGCACCAAAAAAAAGAAGAAAAAATAAAAAAAATACGATATTTAGTTTTTAGCATTATATTGGTAATATTAATTATCTTAATAGTATTGTGAATCAAAAAAAATAGTAACAAAATCAACTTCAACATATGAGACAGCATACAAACTAGTGGTTATATTAGCATAGACAACAATTATCCTACAAATACACACAAAATTAGTAACCAAAAAAATGAATTTTGAACAAAAAGTAGCTCTATCAATCTAAATTATCTTACAGGTAAAGAATTAATATTTAGTGGTCATATAGACTGACAATCCAACAAATATCCGATATTGAGTATTGATCAAATCAAAGAACCAGAATCAAAATTAATAATAAACAACAATAAATATTTTTTTACAAATGAACTAATATCTTTTGATTTTTCACAAGATACAAATATTAGAGCAGAAAAAAATGACAAATACATAGAAATATACTATCAAGATGAACCAATGATCTCAGTAGAAACATTTATATGCAACAAAGTTACACCAACTCAAGACTGTGAACAACTAACATATTCATACAACAAAAATTTAAATGAAATGTTTACCACATTTTTATGATATACTTTTTACAAAAACAAAGAACAAACATGGATCACATTTAACGATCAAACAATATGATATATATTCAAAACAACTAACAACGATTTCTTGTTGGATATATCACACTTAATAAACATAATTGACTCAAAATTTATAGTAGAAAACAAAAACAAGCTAATAAAGGATAATTGTAAAAAGTGATCTGGAAACTATTTAGAAAATATAAACAAGCTATCATTAGAAATAATAGATACAAATTTAACAAAAGTTAATGTAGACTGAATAAACAACTCAAAAGATAATATAAATTGCAAATTAACAATAGATATTCGAAATGACCGAAAAGTAAAAAACTCAATCTTAAATAAAACAGAATAAAAAATATAAAACAAAACACTTAAATTTACCAAAAAAATCGTTTTATATATTTACATAGCAACATTTCAGCGACATATAGATGTTTTGTTTTTTTGAAATTCCTATATGTTAAAAAAAGCGACAATAAAGTCACTTTTTTTTATTTATATTCTGGGATTATTTTACCTTCAATATTTTAACTTGCTTTCTAGTATTACCCAATCTCATTTTTACCTCATCTCACTCCTTGTGACCTCTGATAGCAAGTCATACTGGAGATTCTAAAGATACTAACAAATCATCTTTTCCTTTGATTCAAACTTCTCAAGTACCTACAAGTTTTAGAGAATATTCATCTTTATCTCATTCGATTTTTAAAACAACCTCAGATCAATAACCTATACCATCCTTTAATTTATTTTTTTTATCAGCTATTATCTCTACATTATCCAAAAGATCTTCAATCTCAGCAACCTTAGAAGAAATGAAATCTCTATCTTCCATAGCAGATTTATATTCAAAGTTTTCAGAAAGATCTCACATAGCCTTTGCTTCTGTCAGCCTCTCTAGTACAGCAGGTAATTTTTTTTCTTTTAATTCCTTAAGTTCTGCTACTAATTTTTCATATCACTCTTTTGTAATATAATTTGATCTATCTTTTTTTACCATAACTTAAATTTATTTGTAAAATAAAATAATTTTAATTATAAATAGTTAATTGTAAATTAGTGAATTATCCACTCACAATTATCAACTATTCATTATTTAGCCAATATTCTTTGTTTAAAATTATCAAACGCATGATTAACCAAATCAGCCAATATTTCAAAAGATTGACGATCATAGTCCAAACTTTTACCATCATATTCAAACTTAAAATTACCGTCATAACCATCTGCCACCTTTTTGACTGTAACTCTAACAACTACTTTTACATCTCATCATTTAGAATAAATTTTTTTTAAACTAGAAGACATTTTACAGTTTTCTCAAAATAAGTTCTTTTCTACCAATGATTTTAATTCTGATTCCATAACATCTGTAACACCATCCAATTTATATACAACATTTGGGTT
Source organism: Candidatus Absconditabacterales bacterium (assembly GCA_035269265.1). Classification (GTDB taxonomy): domain Bacteria; phylum Patescibacteriota; class Gracilibacteria; order Absconditabacterales; family Absconditicoccaceae; genus JALOAF01. The sequence goes on along the minus strand of DATFJH010000047.1, from coordinate 4,042 downwards.
CTGCATTATCAAATATTTATTTTATAAAAATATAGATTAAACATAAACAAAATCTCGTAAAATTCAATCTAAAATAAAACAATTAATAATTTATTTATAGATTATTGACTATTACAATTCCAATTTTTTCATAAAATCTTTTTTTACATCATTTTTTTTCTTCTGTTCTCTCAACATATTAAATCACTTTCTAAATAATTCCCTAATATCTGAATAATATACAAGATTTAACACATCAGCTATAGTAGACCACTTGTAAGTTCCCAAGTATCATTCTACCAATTGAATATCTACTAACTCTGGATCTCAATCATACTTCATCAGAAAATAAGTAACTTCTTTTTCAAACTTTCAATTTCTATCCTCCAAACCAGTTATGGTAGCTGTACCAACTTTTTGTCTCAAAGTCAAAAGATTTAAAGGAATACCAGTCTCTTCACTAACCTCTCTAAGAGCAGCTTTTTCTTCTGTTTCTCATCAATCTATTTTTCATTTTGGTGCAACTCGTTCTATTTTTCCAGAAAGAGCATGCCTTTTGATAAGTAAAAATCTTATATCACCATTTTTGTCATAATGATAAATTATTCATCATGCACTTTTTATTAACTTAACCATAACAAATTTCTAAATTAAAATTATTTTTCTGTTTTTAATATCCATTTTGTAATCCTCAACAAAGACTTTGCAACAGGATTTTTTTCTTTTTTCCAATCCCTTATTTCCTCTAAAACAAACTCTCAAGAATTAATAATTTCTTTTTGAACATCTATTTTACGATTTAATATCTTTTTATACTTTTTTAAAACTTTTCTTTCACTTTTAGTATCTATATTTTCCAACTCTTCTTTTTCTTTGTTGTCTGTGATAGCAAAAAAATCATCTATTTTATCAAGAATTTTCTCGGGATCTTCATTGTTTTCTTTAGCCTCTTTTTTTGCTATATCTTTTAATTTATCCATGTTCTGTTCAAATTTTTTAGCAATTTCTTCATGAGACAATCACTCCAATGAATTTTCCTCAGATTCTGGTGTTATATTTTTATTCTCTATATTCTTCATTTCAAAACTTTTAACTTTACAGACTTTAAAAACTTTTAACTAATGGTTAATCTCATATCATAGAAACTACCTTATTTAGCAATGCTACATTTTTTTTGTAATCAACTCTTGTTGGTCAAACTATACATACCATTCACTCATATTCTTCTACTACTATTTTTGCATATATACAAGAAACGACTATTTTTTTATCTTGTAAGAAAGTATAATAAACTTTGTTTCTCTTTAGCATTTTTGAGTCCAATTGTTTTACTAGATCTCTAGTCTCAATCAACTTTACAATATACCTAGTTGTATCATACTCATCTCTCAAATCATCTCTCAAAAGATTGTTCATACCAAGATAATAATACTCATCACTTTTAAGAAATCATACTACAACTCAATCTGCTACAGCTCACAAATTTTCTACTAAATATTTCAATCATGTTCTAGCATTTTCTATTTCAACTTCTTGTTGGTCTACTACATTAGCCATATAATTATCTATATACGCCATCAATCATGTAACTGTAGGTATCCTACCAGAACTATTGTAAGGTTGGTAAACCATACCTGCCTTTTCAAGCAAATTTAAATACTTTCTCAATGTAGATGGTGCATAATCTACAGTATCCAAAGAATTAAGCGATTTTGATCACACAGGATCTCAACTAGAAATATATTGATCTATAACCAAATCTAATAAAGCCAATAATTTGTCATCTTTCTTCATAAAAAAAATCCTAGAAGAAATAAAGTATTCAATTAATTTCTTTATATAAATTCTAAAACAAAAAACAATATAAAAAAAAGGTTAATTTATTGTTTATTAAAAATTAATTCAAAATTAGAAAATAACAATTAACAATTATTAAGCTCTCTTTCTCGCATTATTTTGTTTATAGAAAGTCTTGTAGGAGTCGCATTACAAAATTCATCTACGGTCAAAAGTAAAAATCACTTTATTCACAACATAACAGAAGACAAATTAAAATCATTTTCCCATATTTTTTGTTTGATTTTGTGTTCTCAAACTAATTCCAGTCATTTTTTTGAGACATAATAATTTACATTATGTTCTCAAATATCTATATCATCTATATGATCATGTTCCAACTGATGAATTTGTTTAGTATTTTTATGATCAAGAAAAACCAAATAATCTTTTAAAAAATCTATATTTGAAACAATATTCTTAAGCTTGTAAGAATGAAAATATCACAAAAATTTCTCAATTTCCTCTTTAAGATATCAGGCAATATCAAGATCCTCTATATTTTTAATTATTTCTTTAGTTAGAATTTCTTTTTTTGTCATTCAATTTATTTTTTCTATTAAAGCTTGAACAAATTAATTTTCCAATTGTGTTTCACATAATTTAATAAGTGAATATCATGAGTAAACAACAAAACAGTTTTACCTTGCTTGTTGAAATCCATCAACATATCTGCCACTTTCTGTGTATTTTCTCGATCTAAATTTCAGGTTGGCTCATCAGCAATAATAATCTCAGGATCATGAATAAGAGCTCTGGCCATATTTATTTTTTGTCTTTCTCAACCACTCAGTTGTTCTATCTTTCTTTCTTCCATACTTATTAAATCAAACTCTTTTCTAATTCTATTGTATTTTGCTTCTATTGTAGAATCTCACATACCATAAATTTTTAAAGGATATATTACATTTTCTTTAACACTCATAGATTTTATCAATTTAGAGTCTTGAAAAATAAGTCACAGTTTCCTTCTATAGTGTTGAGTATCGTCTTCTGAAAAAGAAGCTAAATCTCACATTTTATAATATATTGTTTTTCTAGGTGCTTTTATTTTTCATGTCAAAAATTTGGAAAATGTTGTTTTACCTGTTCCAGATTTTCACATTAAAACAGTAAAATCACCCTTATACAAAGAAAAATTAAATTTATTAAACAACAAAGATGTAGAGTCATCAAAACCCCAAGTAAGTTCATCTACATTTATAATTAAATTATGTTCTTTTCTTGCCATGACTATTATCATAATAATAAATTTTATATATTCCTATTATAAAAGTCACAAATTAATATTGCAAAGATTATAAAAATTAACAGACAAATAGATTTGACAAAAACCAAAAAAAACAAAAAAAAAGTAGGAAATAATTGAAAAAAACATATAAAACAATAGAACAAGAACACAATATAACAATATAACTTTTTATCCAACAATCGTTATATAGTTATACAATTTTATTGTTTTATTATGAACCATGAATTTAGAACAAATTTTAAACGAATTAAAAACAATTTCTAACACAAATGAATTAGAAAACTTTTTTCAAAAATATTTAGGTAAAAAATGACAGTTAAACGAAGAATTTAAAAAAATGAAAGACGCAACTCCCGAACAAAAAAAAGAGTTGTGAGCTAAGCTTTCTGAATTAAAAAATAAACTTACAGAAGCTTATTCAAAAAAAGAAAATGAATTGTCTATAATTGAAATTAATAAACAACTAGAACAAGATATCGTAGACATCACAGTAAATGCAAAAAAATATGAATGATGACATTATAACCTACTATCAAAAACAAGAAGAGATCTAGAAAAAATAGCACAAAATATGTGATTTACTATAGATTATGGTCATGAAGTAGTAAGTAAATATGAAAATTTTGCTTCTGTAAACATTCCTCTTTCTCATCCAGCCACAGAAACTCATGATACAATATACTTGGAAGAAAAAAGTGCTGACTGAGAAAATATAGTATTAAGAACACACAACTCTGCACATCAAGTACAAGATATAAAAAAGTATTGAGTACCTTTAAAATTAGTATCTCCAGGTAGATGCTATAGATTTGATGATATGGATGCTACTCACGATACAATGTTCCAATATATTGAATGAATGTATATAGACAAAAATGTAAGCATAGCCCACTTCAAAAGCTTTATAACTACTCTACTTTCTGCTATTATTGGAAGAAAAGTAGAAACTAGGTTTAGACCATGTCACTTTCCATT
>DATFJH010000046.1:0-11309 GCA_035269265.1 Candidatus Absconditabacterales bacterium | reverse complement strand
AAACAATACTATCAGAATTAACTCAAATAAAAAACAAATTCAACAGTATTGCAAATATGATAGATGATTTAGAATCTGAATATAATAATATTTGAGAATTAAATAAATTATTTTTAGAAACTGAATTGATAAGTAAAAAAGGAATAATAAATGCTAGTATAACAAATTCTAGTGGAACAGTAGATTTATGATGCAACAACTATCCAGAACTGTGTAACGCTATAGATTTTGTAAAAAATAACGTAACAAATAACTCTGAAGAAATAAACAATAAAATAGATGAATTAATAAGTTTTGATTATGAAGATTTTGATCTAGCATGATTAAGTTTATGATCTTTTGGTTTTCAGCCCTTTAGTCAGATAGAATCTAGCTTTAGCTCATCTAGTTTATTAAACGAATATCAAAATATATCAAATCAAATATCTTTGATAAATGAGTCTTCCGATACCGAACTTGAGGCGTGAATACCTTGAATGAATCAAACAACATCAGATAGACCAATAGATTCACCAAAATACATTACTTTCAAATGAATATGATGAGATAAAGTAACATTTATTTATCCAAACTTGTATAAATCTGAAGTATTTAGCGGAGAAAATACATTAAAGTTGAAATCTCCACAAGAAATTGAAGAAGCAATAAAAAAATACCTAAAAGAAAAAGTTAAAAAATATAATAATTATTTACAACAACAAGCCGAACAAAAAGATGATTATTACAATTCAAATCCCTCTGCTTTTGATAAATTGTGACAAAATGATCCATTGGCTACACCTGATCGTACCTACGACTTGATTCCAATAAACTACTTAATAGAAAAACTAGAAGAAAAAATAAATGACAACACTTTCTTTGCTGATCAAATATGAGAATATGAACCTATAGAATTTATTTCACATATGATTTATTACCAAAACATTGGATGGGAACAAAAAGAAATATGAGAAACAATAAATGAAGATATTAAAAATACTAGAAAATCATTTGATATAAATAGTAAAATAAAACACATAGTAGAAAATTATTTAATCAGAAATAATAATAAATGAAACTTTATCACTCCAGGATATCGTGATGATTGATATGAAGTCGCTTTTATAAATTCTGATTGAGCTGACTATATAAAATACAAAGATGATCCAGCTTTTGTTCAAAGAGTAAAAAATGCAGCGGATAATTATTCTACACAAAATCCTCCAGAAATAGAACAAACACAACTGGAAGAAGAATTACAAAATGAATGTAATATACCAGAAGATGGATGAGTTTTACTTTTTGATTTAACAAACTTAGACTCTCCTTGGCTAAAATCACTTCGATGTTGGCGAGAAAAGATTAGAGAAAAACCATTTGAATTTGAATTTGATCGATCTAGTGTTCAGTGACCAGTATTTAATTTGTGAAATGATACTACGTTTTTTAATTGAACGTGATGATTAGCAAATTTTTGAAATACATCACTAAATATATTATGAGCCGACGAAGTGCAATCTCAATATATGAATCAATTGAATTTATTAGATACTGATGATGATAACCAAGAAGTATTAGACAACTCTAACCCGTGAGACTATCAAAAATTGGAACAAATAATATCATATACAAAGTTAGAAATAGAAAATCAAAATATAAATGCAGATGAAGCAACATGAGAAATAAATATTAGCGCAGGTATAGAATTGTGAGATGTAAAATTTTATATAAAAAATGTATGAAATAGTATATTTAAATTAAATGGTATATCTGAAAATATCACGGAATGAATTACTTGATACCAAACTGGTACAATAACATTTGATCCATTTGAAACTAAAAATATATGATTTGAAATTACAGAACCTGTAGACTGAACAAACGTATTGGTGTTTCATATGTGTTTACCAGAGACACAAGATATTAATAATTGTGTAAAAAAAACTATCAGAATAAATGTAATACCAGGTGAATTGGAATCTATAGAGGTAAAGACACCTTGAAACAAAATACTAGAATGATCTAAATTACCTATATTGGTAAAATGAAAAGATCAGTTTGGAAATAATGTAGGAAATCTATTAACTAAAAAATTTAATATTTCTGTAAATAGCTGATCACTTTCTTATCAGGCTAATAAATCTGATAATATCACATTTTCAGACTTTAGTTCGTCAGAATTTATATTAAATGCTGATGAATGAGTACAAGACTGAGACCAAATTAGAATAGATATTAGCGACAAGGATTGAAGTCGCGCTTTCAGCGGTAACTCTATAATACAAGTTATCAAATGATATATGGATATAAAACAAGAATGAGTTAGTGTAAATAATTTGTTTGTAGACTTACCAAACAGCAATGAATATTCATATAAAGACAGCTTTGATATTACTCAAAGTAATTTGAATACAATACCAAAAATTGTATTAGAACTTAAAGATAACAATAATAATAAAATAAATATAGAAAATGTTGTAAATATAAAAACTAAGAATGGTTTGTTAAAACCTGGAAACATAGAAAGTAGATCTATTACAAAATCTATGGATGATATGACTTTTGAAGTAATTCAAAATAGATTTAAACAGTGAAATAATCACATACTTTCTGGTGGGAATGTAACTGTTTATCTTATGCCAAATTTTAAAGCTGGTGAAGATACTATATATGTTTCTATGCCAGGAATTGATGAAATACAAATACCTGTAATAGTAAATCCTGCAAATCCAAATGTAGTAGAAATAACTACTAAAAAGGACTCTATCTCTACTGAATCAAACACAAAAGCAAATTTAAAAGTAACAGATACATGGTGAAATATTATCACAGATGACACAATGATAAAACTGTGAGCAATATGACCAATAGCCATATCTTGATTTAATTCTAGTAGTCAAATAATTGGTGTGGAATGATGAGGGTTAGAATTTAATATAAACTCAAAAGATCAATGAGGAGCTGGATTTGTTTTTGCTATGATAGAGTGACTGTCTTTGGATGAACAAAAACCTGGTAATGCAAATATTACTGTACAAGAAAGAATATTGCCAAAAGAAGATTTAAATGTAATGTATTTAAATTTGTTTGGTTCTGATTGGTGAAATCAATGGTGATACATGTCAGAAAATGACAAGTATATACAAGATCTTATAAATAATTCTGACAAACTTTTGACTACAACTACTCAACTGGTAAGCCCTACAAATATCAAAAAGTTCACTACAATTATTGATTCTAAATTACAAGTCTCAAATATAGACGAATTGGATATAGATTTAGAATTGGATGAAAACATATTAATCAATGTGTGAGAGATTTGAACTGTGGACGTTGATATCAATGAATTGGAAATACAAGAGGTAGATGTGAGTGAAGACAATCAAGAATTAGTAATACAAGATCTGATAGAAGATAAATATGAAGATGAAAATGTACTTATATACTTACCTGAAGGTACCGATAGTATTGTTACATCAAATGAAATAGATAATGATGCGATATTTGTAAATGGGGAAAATGTATTTGATCTGAACACGATGGAATCAGATGGAAAGCTAGAAATAACATTGTCAAATAATGAAATACTATGATACCAAATATGGGAATTAAAATTGGATGAAAAGTTGGTTGGTAAAATAATGATTATAATAAATGATAAAAATTCTGTTGATAAAGAATTATCTACAAAAGATCCAAAATATGATTTTGATGAGGTATGGCTAAATGGATCTACAAACAAAAAATGAATATGATTTTATGAAACAGATTCTAACCTACCTGATGATACTATATGATACGAATCAATACAAGATAGTATTGATCCAGAACTGAGTATATGATTTAGACATGATTTCAAAAATGTAACAAATTTTGGAGCTGGAGAATCTGTGTGAGAAGCCACCCTACCATTTTCTTCAGAATTTTTGATAAATATATGAGATCCTCTTTTGAAAAGAATAAATGACAATGAAAATGCTGTCACATATGATGAAGATGATGAAGAAATAGATACGTGATTTGATAAATGACTTGGTGAAGTAGTCTACTCTGAACCGGGTAAAACAATATTTAAAGTAAAAAATATAGACTTTAACAATGACTGACTTGAAGATATTATCGTTTCATTTACTGATGGTACAATAAAGATTTTGAAAAATTATGGATGAAATACTCCATTTGAAAAACTTGGAGATCTGATGATTTTGGCTGATGGTATCAAAGATATTATTATATGAGATGTAGATGGAAATGATTATGAAGATATAATAATATGGAGTAAATCTGACACACTTAGAGTCTATAAAAATAATGAATGAGTGTTTGATGTAGATGGTTATCCAATATGTCTAAACACCAATGTAAAAGATGGTATAATATCTGAAGAACCACAAAACATATGATGAATTTTCCAAATATTCTTTGAAGACATGAATCAAGATGGAAGCCTAGATATTGTAAGTAATGATAAACTTGGATACATAAAAATCTTTTATGGATGAAAAAATAATCCTTGGGATGAAGACAATTATGTCTCTAGCAGCAAATACAATTGTGATGAAAATTGGTATGGTAAACAAAGTTATGGAGAAAACACAAACATGGTATATAGATTTGGAATTAGAATAAATGAAAATTTAAAAATACTAGATCAAAGTCTTGTACATTGGCTATGAATAAATCCTGATGAAGATATCAATATTGATCCAGAAGATTTATGAATAGATACAGATGTTTTTGATGAAGATAATTTTGATGAAGACAACTTGGATGAAATTATGGAAAATGCTATGTGATTTGATGCTAGTGCTGGTATACAACAATATAGAAACACAGAAAGATATAAACAAGCTAACTTTAAAAAAATACCTATATATGAAGATTTTGATAGTGAAAATGAAGTAGAATATGTGGAAATATGATGTCTCACGTGAAGTGATCCAATAAAAATATATAAAAAATATGAAGATTTGAACTGAGATGTGTTGGAAAATTGAGATACCGTACAAATAAATATAACAATTAAAGCTAACGAAGACTTTGTGTGAACATTTATTGATCGTATCACTGGTCCATGGAAAATATCATTGTTGGAAAATGATATGATGGAATATTTTTGGTTTGATACTGGAAGCATATCAGAATATGAGATAGAAAATGAATTAGAATTCCATCGAGATATGGTAAATTCTAGATATATGATGGATAATATTAGATTATCAGCATGAGAAGAATTGAGATTTAACTATCGAGTAACTTATGACTGAGATGTACAAACAAGCAAAATAGAAATAAAAGATATAGAGTGAAATGATTATCATGAGTTTGGAACAAGTGAGTGAAATACTTTAGATGATTTTCCAAAAGATGAATATCCAGATATAAAAGTAAAACCAAATAATGGATGTAATAAATCTATGTTTATCTTATTTAATGAAAATCAAGATAAAAATTACATTCCAAAGTATATAGACCTAACAGAACTAATGTTAGACTACTCTACTAATGCTCAGAATAATTTTGATAATGCAATGAGTAGTATAACAAATACATTATTAGATAATTTAAGTTCAACAGACTGATGATTAGATTTTGGAGATATTCCATGAATGAATTCTGTTACAGAATCATGGGAAAGCCTAGACATGTTTAGTGAAACATTTAGTATGGAATCACTAATATCCAATGGATGAGTAGATTTAAGCGAAATGATAAATGTACCAATGGAAATAATGGATGGTCTTTTGGGCGACATAATGGACAAGGTAGATTGATTGATGTGAGATATGTGTAAATGATTTGATTTAAGTGACTATGGTGTGTCAGATGGTAATAATTGTGGACTACCAACACCATTTAATCAAGCATTCCTAGGTCCTGGTAACTATCATTTATTTGGATGTTTCGATCTACCACCACTTACTAACACGATTGGCGACTGAATACCTGTATTGACTATACCTGGTAACTGGCCATCTCCTGGCTGATATATTCCTGCACCATGAATATTTGGATTGCCATTTAAATGACCAACTGATGGTTTCTTATGAGTACCATGATGAACTTTTGATTCACAATTTAGATTGTATGTAGTCCCTACACTTACTGCAGAGGTATGAATAGCAATGTGTTTTGGGCCATATAATGTATGAATAAACATACCAGACCCTGCATCAAGTATATGATGAAACTGTATAGTAACATCTGTTCCTCTACCATGTAAAGATGCATGATCATTGTGACCAAACGCAAGCAACGAAATACCTGAAGCTTATTTAGACTTAGAAGCATGTAGTAACCAAAATATACCATGTTATGTACAAGATGGAGAGTCTACATCTAGTTTTGAAATGGTTTCTGCTAGTAGTGACAATTTAAATATGACAACAGCAGTACCAGATTGAAGTTTTGCTGGCTGATTTATAAATATAGAAAAAGATCCAATAACTACATATTGATATAAAACACAAGAATCATGAATTGAAATAAATTGAGTTAAATTGGAATGATGAGCAGATGCAAAAAATAAAATATTGTGATCAAATGCACAATGACTTATAAAAACAATATCTAAAAATCGAATGGATAAACAAATAAATTATATTTTGAGCAACTTAACTAATTTTAAAGTAGATGTTTATTGGCCAGATTTTTGAGAGGTTTTTGGTGGTATGTGAAATTTATGATGATTATTGGAAAATGAAAAAATAAAAGACTGTGTAGAACAATGATGAAATTGGAATCAAACAGAAAATAAATGTGAAATTTCTGAAAAACAAAAATGTGAAAATAGAGGTATGGAACGAAAAATAGAAGGTGACAGCTGAATCTGTATAAAGAAAAGTAATCCCAACCAGAATGAACAAGCATTGAATAACTTGGATGCTTGGTCACAAGAAAACTTAATATCTAGATGACAAGTATCAAATCGATCTGATGCTGCATTTGCTAATCCATTTGAAAAAATGGAAGCAATGTTTGAAGAGGTGCCCTTAATAAACCTAAGAACAGAAAATATAGATGTAAAAGTACCAATGATAAGTAGTGAAGACATTACAGCTTACACAAGTATGTCAAAAAACTGGATAAATAAGCAACAAAAAATACTTGAAGAGCGAACAAGTTTTTTTGCTGCAATGATTTGATGGTGTGGCTGAGATGAAAATATAAATAATTTTTCTGATCTAAAAGTAGCCTTTGATGATATTAAAAAAGAAATGAAAAAAGTTAAAGAAAATGAAATAAAAGGAATAGAAAATCAAATAAAAGATATGGAAGAAGAATTGCAAAACACAACAAACCCTGAGGAAAAAGCTCAACTAGAAAAAGATATAATAGCTGCAAAAGAAAATCAAGAAAATACAACGAATGAAGTAGCTTCTATAGAAAAAAAAGTGGAAGCAATAAAAGATTTAAGTAAAAAATATGATCTTAAAAATTTATGAACTTATGAAATATTTGAAGCTTGTGAATGAAATAAATTTTTTATAAGAGTAGATCCCTCAGCAAATATAGACCAAATACTACCTTATGATATATACTTAATATATAATCTCGAGCCATCTGAAGAACTAACAATGTATACAAAATGATTTGATTTAATAAAAGATGATTCATGAAGAAAGACAAAAATTTCTTATCAAAAAAATTGAGAAAGTGTGAAAAATGGTGATGTTTGTTTTAAATCTTTTGTAAGTGCAGAAAGTAACCAGTGTGTAGATTTGTTTTTGTGATGAAAACTAGACGTAATGCTAAATAACTTTGTTGATATACAGACAAATACGAACCAACTAATATGATCTGTGAAACAAAATATAGAAACTCTTGAGTTGTATAAAAAATTTCCATTGGATCTATATGAACGAATACATGTATGAGATAGATATTTATCAGAGATATCTTCTGTAGTAAATAACTTTTTGTGAACATTATCTTTGTGGATGAAAACAAATGCTACTAGATATTCTCAATATGTAGATTCACTAATACTTGTAACCACAACAATACAAACATATCAAGCTATTATAGACTTTTCTGTAGACTGGTCTAAAAGATGTAGCTCTTGTACCAATGATAATTATGATCAGTTTGCTTGTAAACTATCTCCTTTTTGCAAAAACCTAAATCTACCTTTCTTGGAAATACCACCAATGAAAATACCTAGCATATATATAGATTTATCAAATATAAACATGGCAACAGATGTTAAACTACCTAAATTTAACTTTGTACCCACTAGTGTACCACTACCCAGTCTGCCAAACATACCTAGTCCACCTAGCATAGATGCATGATTAGATATAGAACAATCTGCTGAAATGTGAATAGATTTAATATGAGAATTAATGATAAAACTGGAAAAGTTTGATTTGTCTTTATCTATTCCAACAATACCAACCATACCATCTCCTCCAGATTTGCCAGAGATACCATCTTTTGTGCCTAGTGTAAAAATGGAACTGCCTTTGTTGCCTCCTGCTCCAAAAATACCAAAAATACCAAACGAAATAAGCGCAGCAATAAAGTCTGCAGAAACAATATGACAAATATTATGTATTGTAAAATGAAATATTTGATTAGTATGAGAAGATTCCATAAAAGCTAAAATAGAACAGATGTCTCAAAGAACTTATGAGGTACCATACTGGGACAATATAGATCAAACACTATCTGAACGAAATAACCAATCAAACTCAGAAATACCAAGCCGAATAAAAGACACTTTTGGTTTTCTGAAAAGCAATGAATTTGAGGATGTTGAACTAAAAGGGTTTGATATATGAGTAGAATCTTATGTAAACCTACAATATAATTTTGCTTGATTTTATGATTTTTTGGATCAAGTTGTACAATGAGTAAATAAATATAGTTCTATGCCTCAAGATTATGCACAAGCATTAGTCGATTCAGGTAGTTATTATTCTAGAATAGCAGAACAAAAAATGTCTGCTTGTGTAACTAATCCTATATCTAAAGCATGTCTTTGAGATAGATATACTGACGAAATGAAACAGTCTATTGAGTGGGCTAACAATGCTCAGACTCAATTATGAGATATGAAAAACAATATAGAAAATTGATTTGAATGAATCAAAGAAGCTATGCAACTTATAGCTCAAAAAGAAACTGAAAAAGAAAACTTAGAATCTAAAAATGAAACTATAAGGGAAAACATAACTAAAGTAGAAGAAAAAATAGCTTCTTTAAACGCAGACTTGGAAATAACAACAGACGAGAATAGAAGAAATAAAATATTAAATGATATTGAAGATTATAAAACTACCCTATCTGGATATCAACAACAACTAGATGAAAATCAAATATTAATAAATGAACTTCAAATAGAAATAGACCAACTATACAACCAATATGGTAGTACTATTGAAGCTTATGAAGACTACTTAGAATCTTATGGAAGTTTGCGTGATGAATACAATGAGATAAAAGCTAAAATGTCTGAACGAGCTGGTGAAGCTCTTGGTACAGCAAACGAATGAATATGAGAAGCTGATGATTTTGTAGATTCTCAACTAGATAAAATGGAGGAACGAAATCAAAAGATCCAAGAAAAAATGGAAATTTTTGAACAAAAACAAGAAAATAGAAGAGAACAAAGAGAATTTAACTTAGATAGTTTATATAAAGATTTGGATAAAATATCTTATGTGGATTATAATCCTCAATTGTACGAAGAAAGCTTGGATGAATTAAAAAAATGACTGGAAGAAATAAAAAACAAAACAGACAATAAATCATTTAAAAAACAAATTGATGATTATATAAAACTAGCAAACATAAATAATGATATAAAACCTGCTAATAACAGTCTAGAAAATGTAAAATGACAATATTCTAATATCTTAAATTCTATAAAAAAACAAAACAATAATGTACTAGAAAAAATTTCATACAATTATAATGATTTTTTGGAAGACGTAGAGAGAAACAAAGTATCTTTAGTCTGAAATGATCAAGAAAATGTCTCTATATCTACAAAATTATTTGATATTGAGAACCACTCCTTAGATTTAATAAAATCACAAGAAAATATACATAAAACTTATTTAGACTACTATAACAATAACATTGATGGGTATCTAAATGCAATAAACAACAATAAGCCTGAAGATCTAAGTATGAGCCAAGAAGTATATGCTGCTAATAAAGAGTATCTTTCCAAGCTTAAAGAAAAAACTAAAATAGCATACGATACTATTGAAGGAAAAACTTTGATAGCACAAAGTACTTCAAGTATTGAATCATCATTAAACAACATATGATCTTTCATAGACATATCGAGCTATATAGATTGAAAAGTTATAAAAACTCCTGAATGAAGCATAGACTTGGCTAATAATGATTATGTATCAAAATTTCAATGAAAAACATTTATGATAGATATAAATAATGATTGAGATAATGATCTAATACTGCGAGATGAAAATAATATATATATAAAATATAGAAACAACCAAAATAATTATGATAATACTCAATACGACAATGATTATTTTGTATACGAAATATCATCTTATAATGAGTTGTTAAATAATAGTGAAGAATGATTTGTAGAGATAAACAATTTTTTCATAAAATTATGTGATCAAAACTGGGAGGTTAAAAACTTTGAATACAACTGATGAGATTTTGATAGCATAAAACTAAACTGGAAAAATAGTTTTAGTCTCTGAGACAATCCAAAATGATATTTGATAAAAATGATACATAGAGTGGATTTATTTAACGATAAAGAGGTAATCGTATCAAACAACAATAGGGAGATTTTTGATAAAAAATATATATTAGTACTACCAGAATGATCAACTATAACTGGTACAAAAATAAGTTTAGAAGAGTGAACATATAGAACAGAAGATTTATTAAGCTGACTTATTTTTGATGTAATGTATTACAATGAAAATGAGGAAAATATTAATCTTACAATACAAGATATACCTAGAAATTGGCAATATAGTGAAATATATACACTAGAAATGTATCAAGAAAGCTTATATTACATCAACAATTCATCTAGTAATCAAATAGTTGCATGACCACAAATAATAGCAGATACAAAATGACCAGAACCAATTATCACTTTGTACAGACCTGCAATAGATACTGTTGTAGAAACATGAGAAAAGTTTAATGCATATGTGAGTACAAACTATGTGTTGCAATGAAATCGAGAAGATAACGTATCAATAGATAGAATGTGGATAGCTGATTTTGATTGAAATAATATAGTCACAATAGAAGACCTAAATCAAAAAACTTGATATATAGAGTTAAGTGGTTTGTTCTTTACTTGAGCAACTTCTATGAATTAT
>DATFJH010000045.1:0-2608 GCA_035269265.1 Candidatus Absconditabacterales bacterium | reverse complement strand
ACAAATAAGTGTAACTATAAAATGACAGTGAATTATTATTTGAACACCAGCAAATTTAAACTTATGATCTGTTAATCCATGAGATACTGTTGAAATTAATTTTGATGATTATTTTTGGGTGGAAGATCTTAGATGAACCAATACTGGTCATTATACTACTATACAGTGTGATTGATTATATGGTCCTAGTAATTTTGTAATTACTTGATTGCAATTATCTTGAGCTACTGTAGAAATGATTGATTGAAGAACAAATAATACGCTTATATATTCAAATTTAAGTGATCGAACGGATATTACTGATCCGACATTGTATCTTTATAGAAATAATGATCTATCAAATAATTGAGCAATCAATAGATATTGAAATAAGCCAGCTATTCGTGTTTTTGTTCCTGAAGATGCACCAGCTGGTAGCTATAAAGGGAAAATTACTTATACGTTGTATGATATGAGCTTCAACTACTAAAGTAGTTGAAGAGTTAAAAGTTTATAAAGTTCTTAAAGTTAAAAGAAATATAGAACGATGCTGTTTGGTGTCGTTTTTTTTGTTTTAAAACAGTCCCCCTGAAAGGTTGAAAATCCTCGGCTTGTCGGGAGGGAAGAGGCTCGCTTGCGAGTAGGGGGTTTAGTAGGCAATACTGCCGACTTAAAACCTCAACACCCCGCAATACTGCGGGGGTGGAGGATTTAAATCCTTCTAGCTTCACAGAACATCTCCCTTTGCAAAGGGAGACAATATTTATTTCAATAATCATACTAATATCCTTGTTTGTATTGTTTTTTTAGTTTTGTCAAAAACAATCTTGATAAAGTTTTTGGAAATATTATAGTGTGGTTATTTAGTTGATATTTTATATTTAAGATGATAGAGAAAGTAGAATTAGAAAATTTAAAAACAAAAGTATTTGACTACTATAGTAGTAATAAAAAGTTGTGTTCACCTATTTTTTGATATGTTAAATTGACTCCACAATCTTTATGGCACCTGGAAAATAAAGATAAAAAACACAAGAGATCTATGGATGAGGTATTAATTAGGTATAAGTGTTTTCTTTTGATAGATAAGATAATAAAAAAATCTTTTTTGTATCAAGAATATAAACAAGAAATAGAGGATGTATTTGTGAAAAGAAAATGAAAAAAAGTTAAAATTAATAGTAAGGTTAAATATTTTGGTTTGATATGAATTATTGAGGCTTATAAGTGACATTGGATTAGGATAAAGATAGTTATTAAAAAGGTTTCTAATCGAAATTATGAGTTTGTTTCTGTTATACCAGCATGGAATATGAGATGATATCATAGATTGTATTTTGATGAAAGGCTATAATTATTTTTTAAATAAAAAAATTCCACTTTATTGCGGAATTTTTTTGTGTCTGAGCCAGATCAGATGGTCCGGCAAAATGGGACGAACCCTACAGACATTTTTAGTATAATCAAAAACAATATAATTGCAAATTAAATTTTATTTTAATAATCAAGCTACTCATATCATTGCTGCATTGTCTGTGCAGTAGATTTTTTTGGTTGGAGTGAGTAATTGTGGGTTGAAAATCTCCCCCAACCCCTCTTTCAATCAAAGAGGGGAATCGGTTGTTTGATTTTTTAGTCGTTTTTTGTTTTGTAGTAATTCTAGTATATATTCTTGTAGTCTATCGTTGGCAGAAACTCATCCAGAAAGTCAGATAGTTTTTGCTCAGTACTTCATAGCTGCTCTGACTAGTTTTTTGGATAAAACTTCTACTACAGATTCTTGGAATTCGTAAGCGATGTCTTGGATGTATCAACGTTTGAGCGTTTCATTGTTGAAACGTTGAAGCGTTTTGTTTATTTGGCTTTTGACTCCAGAAAAGCTGAAGTTGAATTCTTCATGTGATAGTCGGATTCTATTTAGTTCAAAATTTTTGTTGGGTTTTCCTAGTTTTGCTTGTTGGCTAATTCGCACTCATCATGGGTATGGTCATCCAAGCATTCTAGATACTTTGTCGAAACATTCTCATGCTGCATCGTCCAATGTTTGTCAGATTTGAGTGATTTGGTAGTTTCAATGTTTATGTGTTGGTTGTTCTGTTTCAATACCCCCACCACCGCAAGCGGTCCCCCTCCCCGTAGGGGAGGTATCAGAAATATAATATATATTGTTGTGTCATCATGATGCGGTGAGTATTATCATAGGGAATTCTATTTTGTGTATATTTCTGTCCAAAAATAATGCAAAAATATGTCATATGATATGATCTACATTTATTACAGGTTTGTTGAAATATTCTCAAAGCTCTGCCGCTACTGTTTTTCATACTACTAGAGAACCTGGTAATCATGGATTAGAAGTGACACTAATATTGTCTACTTTTTTTATTTTGTCTCGTCAAATTTGATTTAATACTGCTATGATTTTTTCGCTGTGTAGTCTAGAAGCTATTTCTGGTACAACACCACCAAATTCGTTGTGTTCTTTGACTTGTGAATAAGCCAATAATTGGTCTACAGAAAAAGTTTTTCAATCAAAATTGATTATTCATATTGATGTATCATCACAGCTTGTTTCTATGGCTAGTGTTTTCATGATTAGACGTTTCAACGTAAAAGCGTTTAAACGTTG
>DATFJH010000044.1:0-5228 GCA_035269265.1 Candidatus Absconditabacterales bacterium | reverse complement strand
TCAAATAATATCAGAAGTTAAATCAGCAATAGAAAACAATTCTTATCAAAAACAAATGGATTTAGCAAAAGAAATACTTGAAAATAATAATCCATATGAAACTGTTGCTGCATTATTAGAACTAAAATACGAAAATGAATTGTGTTCTACAAAATATAGAAAAATATCAGACGCAAAACCATCTAGATGATGAAATAGAAGATCAAATTATAGATGATGAAACAACAGATCAAGTGGTTGATGATATAACAAAAATAGATGAAATTATAAAAGAAGTTCTAAAAGCAATAATTCAGGAAAAAGAAATAACACATCAAAAAATAAAAAAAAATATTAACATATTAATGTTAACAACAAAAAAGAAAACAAAAATACCTAATTAACTTTCTATTGCAAAGAAGTAAAAATTTAATATATTAATTTTGAGCAAATAAATTTTTATGTATTAAAACAAAATAACATGCTCTTCGACTTCAATTCATTTATACAAGATCTTAGAGAAAACCCAGAAAAAAAAGAAATAATCGAAAAATATGAAAAACATTTTTGACCAATTTCTTGATGAATAAAAGATCAATCATGGTATACAGAATACTTAGTTAAATTTAAAACTACAAAATTCTTGGTACCAGATGAATTAGAAAAAGATTTTGATCGAGATCTGTTACAACAACTTGTACTATGATCTTTTTCAAGTGATTATGAATTAAAATGAGAAAAAGAACAAAATCCTGAATTATATATAGCAGTAAAAAGTGGAGAACAAAGCGTTGTTAAAAAAATATCTGAACTACGATCTTTCCAAGTACAAAGATTATACGAAATATATATAGAGGAACAACTAAACTTACATATTCTAAAACAAGAAGATGAAAACGAAAAAAACGCTATAGAACAAGAAAGAAATATGAGATTAAAGAGACGACAAGCCATACTAGATACTATGTGAATAGCAAAAGAACAAGAACAAGCAAAAGTAGAACAAGAAAAAAACCTAGATGATCTAATGTGAAAATTATAAAAAATTTATTAAACACAAAAACACCGACTAATCGGTGTTTTTTCTATATTAAAAAATATAAAATTATTTAAGGATAATATCAGATTTTTCACTAGATAAAAAGGTTTGAGATTGCATTTGTCAGACTTATTGAAATTATCTAACAAACACTAGAAATTTAGTTTAAAAATTGAGCCTTTTACCACGCAGTATTGCGTGGATGCGAAATTTTCCATATTCATACATAATATTTCAAAATACAAGTATGACTGCAATCTGCAAACTAGGGTCTTTTTGCGACTAAAAGGAGTCCTGCACAGCGGGAGTTACTCCACAAAAAAAAACTCAATGAGGCAAAAGTAACAAACTAGCGGTAGCGTTTTTTAGAAAATAAAAAGTATGTCTAAACACTAGATTGCCACGCCTCCACTCCGTTCTGCTCGCAATGACAGATACATTATTTAGCATAAGTATTCAACAAAAATCATGGTATCGGCTGCCCATAAATAGCAGTTAAACCAACTGTCTTATGAAGAAAACCAGCTATACTACTTACAAAAAATTTAGTAGTAGACAAATACATATCTTTATCTAATCATCCAACATTTAAATCATTTATACTTAAACAAAAAGAAGCTAAATCATCTTCTACATTTGTTATCAACAAATATGCTAAATATTCTTCATTGTCCAATGCTTCATCTCAATAATATCCAAAATAAGATTCAAAATAGTTTTCTATCATATCTCTAGATCAATCTAATGATTTAACAAAAAGCAAATCTCTTTGCACTACATTATCCAATAATACAATCAATCCTAAATTGAATTCTCAAACAAAATCTTGAGTATTTTCAAATCTAATATCTCCTATATATTTCAAAAGTTGATTATCATAACTTATTCACGAAGAGAATAAATCATTATTTGATATTATATTTTTTTGAACAAACAAAGGTAATGCAATAGATTCTCATCCACTCAACACAAAGGCATTTTCATCACTACAACCGGTGTTCAACCAAAATTTTTCTGACAAATATTGAGTTTTTCCTTGAATATCTACATCAAAATTACATGTACTACAACTAAAATTATCTACAAATATATCATCACCAGATCAAATATGATTTGCAAATCATATACCAGCATTATTAATTTCTACCAACGCCAATTCCAGTCCTGCTTTAGCATAATAATAAGATTTATTATATGAATTCATATCATTAGTATATGAGACCATTTGTTTTACAAAATTCATAGTCAATATACCAATAAGAGAAGAAGCCAACAATACAAAAATCACCAATATACTGATATTTCATTTAGGATTATTATTTAATCTTATAATTCTCAACTTTCAATTAACCATTAACAATTAAATAAATTAAACATTAAAAAACTCTTGCACAAACATAGATACATTATTAGTCCAATTTTTTTCATCATATCATTTATTATACAATTGGATCGTAAACCAAAATCATGGATCATTTACACACGCTAAATAATTACTATCACATAATGAACTATTATCAATATATGCTTCTGAATTTACAAAAGGAATTATTTTAAACAATGGTTTAGTAGTATATACCAAATTATTAGTCAAATCAATAATTTTATCTCCTTTTTCCAAAACTAATCCACATCATTTATTTAAATCCTCTCTAGTCAATTCTTCATCAATATCTAAACAATTTCCACTAGCATATATAGATATTTCTCAATCCTCTCCACTCATATAAAGTGTTTCTGAAATACCATCTAAATCAATCAAATCTTCTCAATATTTTTGATAGTCTATTTGATTTCTATTTGCTAAATTTTGCAAAGTTTCTGACAAAAACAGCAACTCCTGATTTACTATTTTTTGTTGTTCTACTCTAAAAGAAATTTGAGACATGGTAATATATGTCTTAAACAAAATTCAAGACAATATACCAATAATCAAAACGACCATTATAATTTCAACCAAAGTGAATGCTTTTTTCATAGTAAAACTAATAGTTTCAAATAAAACTCTCAAACATTACTTCTCATGTCAATCATCACTTCATATACAACACATGTGATTCTACTTTCAATATTTTATCTTTTGGTAATATATTTTCTCATTCCCTTACTTCATGAAACGACAAATATCTCGCAAACAACGTTTCGGTTTTTTTAAATTCTCAATTATCAACTCTCAATTCTCAATTACCATATCAATACCAAAACAAATCTCATTCATAAAAATACAACTTATTTACTTCAAAATTCTCCATAAAATCTTCTCATTTATCAGAATTTTCATAATAAACATATATTTCTGGATCAAAAGATATTTGCAAATTTTTATCTACTCAAAAATATCCATCACATATTATATCCTCAAAATCAGATTGATTTCCCCATCCAATTTCATTATTCAAATCTTCTAATGTCCAATTATACATATCCTCAGATATCAAACAGTTCCAACTAAGTTCTTTTGCTAGATTAGAATCTCTGAGATTATAAACTAATTCAAGTCATTCTTTAGCAAGTAATGTAGCTTGTACTTTAACATTATTTTTATCCATTTGTTCCAAGTTATCAGTCACTAATTTGAGTACAGTCAAAATACCAATAGAAAAAATCACTATTGCTATCATAATTTCTATAAAAGTAAAAGCTGACTTTCTTTTCATTAAAATAATAAAAAATAAATTATAATAACTATAAAATCTTTTATATTTTTTACATAAAAAATCAAACATTAAAATAGTAAGGAACAGTTTGCTTGCCCTCGAAACACCGGGGAAACCGTTTCCTACATAACAAATAAATAAGCTTTTACCGTAGGGTAAATTGATAACCTACCATATACAAAAAAAAGGAAGATACTACCTTCCCCTACAAACAAAATATAATAAAAGATTCTATTTACAAGAAACAGAACTAATCCTACATGTATCAGAATTTATTTGAAAACAATAATTTTTAGAATTATTTACCAATATAGAAATTGAAGCTTTTGTATCTGTTTTACCATTTATTTTACATCCCAAAACATGGGGTTTCATAACAATATTTAATAAATTAATATCTTTTCAATTTAAAGATAATCCATTAATCTCGTAAGATCCTCCATCCACAAAAGTTCTACCCGAATATACTTCTCCATGAGTATTATAAAAATATTCAATCATATCTTTTCACTTTTCACTTTTCACTTTTAACTCATTATATATTTCTCCTTGATAATAACTCGTCATCATATTGCTTGAATAAAGAGAATCATAACTAGATACAAACTGCTCTTTTACATTTTTATTATTCAAAAAACCAATACGATCTCATCCAAATTTCATCGTAGCTCACATTATAACTCATATAATTACAATTACCAAAACTATTTCTAATAGTGTAAATGCTTTTTTTATTTTTTTATTCATTTAGATATTTTTATTTAAAATACAACCAAGTATGTCATCTCGAGGTTTATTCGGCAGAATTGCAGAATTTATTAGGCAGAATTGCCGAAGTTATACCTTGCAATAGATCCCTTTATGTTTTATTTAAGAGATTTCTCCATTTCGTTCGTTTCACTCACTTCAGTCGAAATAACAATCGCATCAAAACCTTTATTTTGCTACAATATAAAAGAAAGCAACGACAATCTTCTATTATTTATCCTCTAAACTTCATGATAAATTATCAATTAATTTAAAGTCATGCCCCCTCCATTATCTGTAAAATAAGTCCAAACACTCCAGAAGCAATCACCACAACGATTAGACCTATGAAAACAAGCATAATTGGCTCTATAACTTTTGCCAATCTGTTTATTGTTACATTAAGTTCTTCCTGATACATTTTCAATACATTGTTTACGGAATTTTCTAAATTAGCTGTTTCTTCTCCTACTTTAATCAAAACAGCCACATTACTTGGTATCAAAAAATTTTCATGCTTTATAGAATCATATATAGTTTCTCATCTTTGCAATCAAGATAAAATCCTTTCTATCATATCTTGATAAGGTGGAATACCCAAAATATCTCTTAATATCTTGAATGTTTCCAAATAATTCATACCAGAAATTAACATCAGTTTCATATATCTACATCGCTTCACTAAATAATAATATTTTGTCATCCTACCAATCAATGGTATTGACATCACAATATTAAACCGAGATCTTTTACCTGTATCTGTAGAAAAAAACAACCAAGACAACACACCAATTCATCAAATTGAA
>DATFJH010000043.1:0-6466 GCA_035269265.1 Candidatus Absconditabacterales bacterium | reverse complement strand
GTTGAATTGTTTTCTTCATGAGATTTGATTTTATCTCTTAGATTGGCATGATCTGAAACATCCTCAGCAATAATATCCTTGGCTCATTGAATTGCTTCCTCCAAATCTTTTACTGCTTTTTTAGGATCTTTATCTTTTTTGATAAACTCCTCTGCTTTCTTTTGAAACTCTTCTTTGGTAAGTTCTGCTTTGGCAAGAATTTTTGCCAATGGTTCCAATCATTTTGCTTTTGCAATAGTAGCTTTAGTATTTTTCTTTTCTTTAAATGGTCTATATAAGTCCTCTACTCTTGAAAGAGTATCAGCTTCCATAATTTCTTTTTTTAATTCTGGATTAAGAAGTCATTTTTCATCTATCAGACGGAGAACAGCCTCTTTTCTCGCTTCTAAATTTTTGGTATATGTATATACATCATTAAAATCTCTAAGTTGTTCATCTGTAGCTCCCTTTGTCATTTCTTTACGATAACGAGCAATAAAGGGAATTGTATTTCATTCATCCAAAAGTTGAATAATTGAAGCAATAACTCAAGTATCCATTCAAGTTTTAGCGTTTACTTTTTGTATTAGATCTTTCATTTTTAATATGAATAATAAAATTGTATCAGTATTTATGTAGTTTTAGTTTTTTTTTGCAATATAAAAAATGCCGAATAATTATCCGGCATTTAATTTATTTAGGAATAGACAATTTAATTGTTGTTCCTTTGTTTTTTTGAGAATAAACTCTTATTTTCCCACCCATTTCTTTTGTAAGATTATAAGCAGAAATCATACCAATACCATTACCAGATTCGTTATTGGTACCTTTCTTTGAAAACTTTTCTAAAGAAAATAAAAGATCCATCTCCTCTTTGTTCATACCAAGACCACTATCTATAAATATAAGATTTACAAAGTCACCCTGATCATGAGAATTAACATAAACAAGACTATATTGATGTGAAAATTTTATAGCATTGTTTATAAAGTTGGAAATGATACTTAAAAGTTTTGTTTTGTTGGCAAATACCTTTATATTTCTATTTACTCCATTACATAAACCAACTTTCTTTTGCTCGGCAACCAACTTAAAAATACTAAAAGATTCTTCTACAATATTATGTAAATACAACTCTCTTTTATCAGATTCTTTGTTTTTAAATATCTGTGTCTTTCTCCATTCCAATACTTGTTGCATTTGTGAAAGACATTTTTCAGAGGAATCTAATATTGTAGGCAAATACTCTGTTGTATCATATTGTATGGATAGATTTAAAAAACCAATAATAGAATTAAATGGAGATATTAAATCATGAGACAAAACATTTAACAAAGATTCATAATTTTTTATAGAATTATTTAATCTTTCCTCAGTTTTTGCACATTTTGTATCGTCTACAATAAACAAAACAATTACAAGCAATCCTTCTATCTCAGTTTTTTTAAATTTAAAACGAAGATAATAAGATCTTGACTGATACCAATTTTCCAAAATCTTTTGATCCTGAAATGAGTTTAAATTAAAATCAGGATGCTTTTGACCAAACTCTGGTATTTGATCAAACAAACTAATACCCTTTGAAAATTCTTTACCAAGATTTCTTAATAAAGACTTTCCTACTTTGTTACAAGACAACAAACGCATATCTTCTGATAATACAATTGTTGTAGAAACCGTAAGCTCAGACAATCCTTGATATCGATCAACAAATTCATCTAAATTTTTCATATATTTTCTAGTTTTTTGTTTACATTTTTGTTTTTTAGAGTTTGATATTAGTTATTAACAAAAAAAATACAAGTATATTTTGTATTTTTAATTACTTACCTGATTTAATAAAACCTGACCCGACCAGGGATCGAACCTGGATTCCAGCTTTCGCAAAGCTGTGTCCTATCCATTGAACGACCGGGTCACTTAATTGATAATTGATAGTGTATAATTGATAATTACATTAACCATCGTCAATTATCAATTTTTAATTAACAATGACATATAATAACAAAATATTGAAAAATCGCAAGTATTAATTTGTTAATTAATGCTATTTTTATAATATAAATTTGCAAAATAATTTTTTGTTATTATAATCTATAGTACAAATTTAAATTATTAAAAATAAAAACAAAATGACAGAAGAAAAGAAAACAATTAATAAAGCAAGTACAAAAAAGATGAGTAACGAAGATTTGATTGAAAAACACAATCAAATGATCCAGTTTGTAAAAAATACACTATCTGGAATCGATACAGATTTGAAAAGAATTAAACTGGTTTTAAATAAATTATCAAAATTTGATCCATCTAATGAGAAATCTTTGGATGACGAAGAAATATCAGAAGCAATTGGTGGTGAAGAACTAAAAAGCTACAAAGAAGAAGACGTACAAGTGGTTGAAGGAAAATTTGATGGTTACTTTATGATAGGTGCAGATCAAAAAAAATACCCAGTACCACTAAACTACTCTAGTAAAACAAAATTGGTACCTGGTGATGTCTTGAAATTAAAAATATTGGATAATGGACAATTTGTATACAAATTGATAAATCCAGTAGAAAGAAAACACATTAGAGCTATGTTGAGTAAAACTGATGATAACAAATATACTGCAGTAACTGATGATGGTAAAACATACTTTTTGAACCAAGCTGCTGTAACATTTTTCAAAGGAAGACCTGGAGATGAATTATACATTTTGACTAATGAAAAAAGTGACGCTGGGTTCGCTGCTATTGAAGCAGTTATAAAAAAATAATCTTATCAACAAAAATACTAAATAAAAAAAGCCCCGCAATTCGCGGGGTTTTTCAAATTTTTGACATTTTTTTGTAAACAATTTTGTCTGGTTTATCTAATTGACAAAAAGGAATCCATCCTTTGTTAATAAGCAATTGATGTTTGTCTTTTTCTATCAATATTACTCTTTTTGAAATTTTAAAAACATCAAAATCACCTACAGTCAAATCAGAGTTTAAATAAACCTCTTCTTTCTTTTCCATAAAATATAATTTTTTATTTTTGTTATCTTGAATAATAAAAATCAAGATACTTATGTCAAGTAAATTAGTTTATAGATATTTCTTAATGTTAGCTAACTTTTCTAATTTCTCTCGAGGAAATTTCTCGTTTCAGAAATGACCATATGCTGCAGTTTGACTATATATAGGTCTTTTAAGGTCTAAATTATTAATTATTCATTTGGGTGTAAGATCAAAATTTTCTTCTATTATTTTTTCAATTTTGGAAGTTGATATTTTACCAGTATCAAAAGTATTTACATGAATAGATACAGGATTAGGAAATCATATTGCATAAGATAGCTGAACTTCCAACCTGTCTGCCACTCATGCAGCTACAAGATTTTTGGCTATATATCTAGCTATATAAGCTCCAGAACGATCCTGTTTGTTTGGCACTTTACCAGAAAATGCTCATCATCAATGTTTTGAAAAACCTCAATATGTGTCTACTATAATTTTTCTTCATGTAAGTCATGTATCTCATTGAGGTCATCAAACCACGAATCTACCTGTCTCATTTATATAAAATTTTGTATCATCATCTATATAATCTCTACAAACTGGATCAATAATTTTTTCTTTAATATCTTTTCTTAGTTGTTCTGTTGTGATTTCTTCAGAGTGTTGTGCTGCTACTACTATAGCATCAATCCTTTGTACTTTCATTTCTTCATTATATTCTACTGTAACTTGTGACTTTCAATCTGGTCTAAGATAACTCAATGTTCAATCTTTTCTCAAGTCAGATAGTTTTTTAACAATTTTGTGTGACAACATTATTGGCAGTGGCATAAATTCTTTTGTCTCATTACAAGCATAACCAAACATAATTCATTGATCTCATGCTCACTGATCATCATGATCTCATTTGTTTTCCTTTTCTCATTGTGCTATATCTTTTGACTGTTCTTGTACTACATTTAAAACAGCACAAGAGTTTGCATCAATTCAATAATCTGGATCTGTATAACCTATATTTTTCAAAACATTTCTTGCTATATCAGAAATATCTATATGATGATTTGTGGTAATTTCTCCTCAAACAACAACCAATCATCTAGTAATAAAAGTCTCACAACAACATGCTCCATCAGGATCATTTTTTAACACCTCATCCAAAACTGCATCTGATATTTGATCACAAATTTTGTCGGGATGTCATTCTGTAACTGATTCAGAAGTAATAAATTGTTTCATTTTTTATTTTATTATAAATTAAAAAAAACTTCTTTGCAGGAAAGAGTTTTTATCAAAATTTTTATATGATAATATCTTTCCCAATTGTGGGTGGAAGTTAGCACCTTTCCATATTGGCGGTTGCTGGGATACTAATGACGAGTCCATTCTCTTGTATCCTCTCTTGATATTTATTTTATAAGGTTTCTTATAAAAAAATATCCATAAAAATCAACTGTAAATATTTCAGCTTCTATTGTATTTTAGAGCTAGTTTTGTATTTTTATTTTAGTATTTTATGAATAATATAAATCTATGTCGAAATATTTAAAAACTATTTGATTAGAAATTCACATAAAATTAAACACTCCTAGTAAGATGTTTTGTCAGTGTAAAAATGAACAAAATTTTGATACACTTTTGCCAAACACAAATATTTGTCCTGTGTGTACATGACAACCTGGTACCTTACCAACTTTGAGTAAAGATGTTTTAAAGTTGTCTTTAAAACTTGGTAAAGCATTAAATTGTAAAATAAATAAAGAATCACAATTTGATAGAAAATCATATTTCTATCCAGATTTACCTATGGGTTATCAAATTACACAATTGTACAAACCAACAAATGTAGATGGAGAAATGAGTTTTTTTGTAAAAAATTATGAAGAAGAAAAAAAGGTAAATATATTAGATGCTCATATGGAAAATGATACAGCCAAAATGATACACAATGAGGGACAAGCATTGATAGATTTTAATCGTGCCGGTACTCCCCTAGTAGAAATCGT
The DNA here is from genome assembly GCA_035269265.1 of Candidatus Absconditabacterales bacterium. Lineage (GTDB taxonomy): Bacteria > Patescibacteriota > Gracilibacteria > Absconditabacterales > Absconditicoccaceae > JALOAF01. The sequence continues at coordinate 1,499 of DATFJH010000043.1, read as the reverse complement.
AACATGACCAGATTTTAGTAATGAAGAAGAAGTAGTAGAATTTCTCAAAGAATTGCAAAGAATAGTAAGATATAATGATATATCAAATGCCGACATGGAAAAATGACAAATGAGAGTAGATGTAAATATTTCTATAAGGGAAAATGAATCTGACCCTTTGTGAACAAGAGTAGAATTGAAAAATATAAATTCATTTGGTATGATCAAGAGAGCTATAAACAACGAATATACTAGACAAATAGATATGGTAGAAAAATGAGAAAAATTTGAACAACAAACAAGAATGTGGAATGATATGGAGTGAATAAGTAAGTTGATGAGGTCTAAAGAAGACGCACTAGATTATAGATATTTCCCAGAACCAGATATGCCAATATTAAGTCTCAGCGACGAAACGTTACAAGGTTGCAACGATGAGACATTAATAATTCCTCATGATATTATCAAAAAATTTAAGCAAGAATACTGATTTCACAAAGAATACATCAATGCGCTAATTGGTGATCAAACAACCTTAAATTATTTTCTAGACATTGTAAAAGATTGAATTAAGCCCAAAACTATTGCAAAGCGAATAGCTGGACCAATCAACGCCTATATGAAAGAAAATTTTGTAGATATAAATAATTTAAAATTTGATATAAAACAATTTAAGGAATTTTTAAAAATAACTGAAGACTGAAAAATAATGGATAGCCAACTAAAAATGGTAATGGAAGAAATGTTGGAAACATGAAAAAGTGCACAAGAAATAATCAAAGAAAAATGATTTGATACTCCTGCTGTAGATAGCGGAGAATTGGAATGAATTGTGAAAAAAGTTTTGGAAAAAAACCCAAATATAGTAGAACAATATAAATGAGGTAAAACTAGCACAATAGGGTTTTTTGTATGACAAGTAATGAAAAAAACTCAATGAAAAGCTAATCCAAAAGAAGTTAAAGAAATTGTAGCAAAAATTTTAGGATAAAATTTGGTAGAATACCTCTATCCGAAATATTTCGCATAATATACAAAACATGTATATTTCAAGCAAAACATTTCGCATAGGAGCTAGTTGAGACGAAATAGCTCCGCGTCGGACCGCTTCGCTCTCCGCTATCGCTCCGTCCTTTTCTTCGCTCTTCCAATACTAGGCCTACTAACAGTAGTTATCGTAGATCCCGACTTTATATTCAACAGATAGTTTGGACGTCCACCCAGTCACGAACGTTGAACAAAACCACTTCACTTATTAAAAATACTTTTAAAAAAAAGCCTGAATTAATTCAGGCTTTTATAATATATTTACAGATTTTAATTATTCAGATTTATCGTCTTCTTTTGTTTCTTCTTTATTGTCATCTTCTTTTGTTTCTTCAACTACTTCTTCTTTTACTTTTTTTTCTACTACATCTGGATTTTCAGCCAACACTTTTACCAACAAATCACCTTTAAGTTCTTTGTATATAAATGGTACATTATAATCACCAACAGATGTAATCTTCTTTTTTAATTTA
>DATFJH010000042.1:0-4469 GCA_035269265.1 Candidatus Absconditabacterales bacterium | reverse complement strand
TTACGAACGAATTCATTATTTAACAAATGCACTACTCATGTACAAGATATGATATAGTCAGATGATTTACACAATTTTTTTAGTTCTTCTTTTGGTGTATTACTGTTGCAAGAATAAACTGTTCCTCATTGTTTTACTAATTCTAGCATAAGTGGTTTTCCTACCAGATTACTTTGTCATATTATTGTGATGATTTTTCATCTGATATTGTATAGGCTGTATTCCTGTAATATATTTATTACAGCTTTTGGAGTAGCTGGTACAAAATCTATAAGATCTATAGAAGATAATCCAGTTAATATTCCACCAAGTCAGTCTATGTCTTTGTCTGGTGCTATTGTAGACAATATTTTTGCTTTGTATTGTTTAAATTTTTCTGGTAATGGTAGTTGAACTATTATTCCAATACAGTCTTTGTCACTATTTAAATAGTTTATTAGATCTATAACTTTTCAGATATTGTCATATTCTTGTTTCATGTACAATTGTACGTCATAGTCATTATTTAGATTGTTAGGTAAGTTGTCTCATTTTTTGTATTGTCCAAAAATATGGACAGGTATTCATATTTTTTCTCCGTATTTTTGTTTGAGTCATACATATACTTTTGATGATTTATCTTCTCAAAGGTAAATTATACCTACATATTTTTCTTTGTTTGGAAAAAGTTTGCTTGTTTTTTCTGTCAGTTCTTTTTGCATTTTTTGTGCTAATTTTGTTCATTCTAATAGTTGCATACACAAGTAGTTAAAAGTTAAAAGTTGCAAGTTTAAAGTTCTAGTTTAGTTGCTAGAATAATAGTTATTTTTTCTTTTAAAGCAAGTATTCTTGATTAATTAAAAAACTGCTATTGATTTTGATTGACTGTTTTTTAAAAATTGATTTAGCAATTTATTTTTTATTTTATTCATATGCCAAAAAGAAAAGATTATATTTCTTGGGACGAGTATTTTATGGGCGTGGCAATGTTGTCAGCACAACGTAGTAAGGATCCAAGTACTCAAGTTTGAGCTTGTATAGTAAATGATAAAAATAGAATTGTATGAATTTGATATAATTGATTTCCTTATTGATGTAGTGATGATGATTTTCCTTGGGATAGAGAGTGATGATTTTGTGAAACAAAATATGCACATGTAGTGCATGCAGAAGCAAATGCGATATTAAATAGTGGTTGATGGGATTTACATGGATGTAAAATTTATGTTGCACTTTTTCCGTGTAATGAGTGTGCAAAATTAATAATACAATCAGGAATAAAAGAGATAGTTTATCTTTCTGATAAATATAACTGAACAGATGCAGATATAGTTTCCAAAAGAATGCTTAATGTTGCATGAGTAAAGCTTACTAAATTAAATGTAAAAAATAATGAAATATTATTAAAATTAAAATAACAAAAACAAAAAATCTAAGCTTATGAAAAAACTATTTACTATCTTTTTTGTGACGTTGTTCATATTTTCTTGTGGCAAAAGCCATTTAAAAGAAAATGAGGAAAACGATTTTAAAAATTATTTATCAAGTGTCCAAGACACAAATTTGTTTGTGACAGATTATGAAGATTGTCTGGTGGTGGTTTATCATACGGATGACACAGTTTACTGTGTTTGTTTGAGTGATGATAACTCTTATATACAATCTTCACCAAAAAATTATTTTGAAAAAACTCTATATAGAGAGGTTTCTATAGATGAGGCAAAAGATTTTTTGAGAGAAGTTGTTGAATAAAAAATGATTTATTTATTAGTCCCGAGGTTTTTTACTCGGGATTTTTATAATATAATTTTTTCTATAGTTCATTTTGTATAATTTCATTCTAATTCAACCTGGATATAATTTCATGTCCATCATCTTCGTTTTCAGTTTTTTTGTTCTTCAACTAATATTTCATGTTCTAGTCATTTGTTGGCCTTTATAAAATCTTCTCTTATTTGGTCTGTTATTTTTTTTAACTCTTTTTCTCTTCTTTTTTTGATCTCTTGTAGTATTTGGTCTGGCAGTCAATGTGCAGGTATTGTTTCTCATTTCTCGTGTGATGAAAATGGGAAAGCATGTACTTTGTTTATTTTGTGCTTTGAGATTCAATCAATTGTTTTTTGAAAATCTTCTTCTGTCTCTCATGGAAATCAAACTATGATGTCTGCTCAAATAGATATTTGTTTTTTGTCTGGTCTGTCTAGATTTTTTAGTCTGTTTATTACATTATCTAATATTTGTGAATCATAATGTCTATTCATAGATTTCAATATTTTGTCTGAAAAGCTTTGGATAGATAGATGAAAATGTGGTAAAAATCTTGGATTTTTGATTACTTCAAAAAATTTATCGTTTAAAAATTCTGGTCAGAGACTAGAGATTCTGATTCTTTCTATTTTTGTTTCGTCCAATATTTGTTGTAGTAATTCAGCAAATTTGCTATCTTGAGGTTTTTTTGTATTTGTACATCCTCGTGCAGCTAAATTGATTCATGTGATTACTATTTCTTTTCATCATATAGAGACAAAATCGTTTATTTCTTGGATTATTTCATTTGCTGGAATATTTTTAGATTTTCATCTTTTGTTAATTGTTAGACAAAAAGAACAGTAATTGTCACAACCATTTTGTATAACTATAAACTTTTTGGTATAAATATTAGCTGTTTTTAAATCCCCCTTTGATTCCCCCTTTATCAAGGGGGATGTGCTTTTTTTATCTGGTTCTTCTCAAAGTAGAGTAATGTTTTTTTTAAATTTTTTTAATTCAGGATATATTGAGTAAAATCTATCATCATTCATTTTTGCTCATTTATCGAATACAGCACATCAAGTTAGATATACATGTTTTCAATTTTCTACTTGCTTGATTGTTTCTTTGATGAATTTGTTTTTGGCCTTGTCTGTGACTACACATGAAGCAATGATAAAATTACCACTTTTAACTCCCTGTTTCTCCCTTCATAAGGGGGAATTTTCTGAAGAGAAGTAGTTTAATCGTTTGTTGAGATAATATTTATTTACTTTACATCAAAATATTTTGTAATCCACTATTTTTGATTATCAACTTAAAACTAGGCTGTTTTTATGTTTTTAAATTTAAATATCAAATTTAAATTTTCTTTGACATTTTGGTTTATATTGTTATATATCGTTTTGTGAAAAAAATAATAAAAATAAAAAACTGAAATTATGAAAGAAAAAATTATTGAACCGACCAAAAGAAGTCTTTTATTAAAAGAGATTCGTAGTTTATCAATTGCTTGTATTACAAATAGAAGCAAAAATGAAATTTATATTACAGATTATTTTGAATCCCCAAACATTATGAAAGAGATTGCTCGTTTAAGAGAATTAGCTTTCAGAGTTATGGGTGCTGGTACTGGCAAGAAGATGGATATTGATCAATATGATACTGATACAGTGCCTTTTAAGCAATTATTTGTTTGGGATCCTGAAAATCAGGAAATTACCGCAGCCTATAGATTTATAGAAATGAATAGGCTCTTAAAAGAAAGTCCAACATCTCATTTGTTTTATTTGCAACCAAATTTTGAAAAGGAGATCAAGCCTTTTGCTATTGAACTTGGCAGATCATTTGTTAATTTTGATTCTAAAAAGGCTAGATATGCACTTCATAATGTCTGGGATGGTTTGGGTTATTTAATGAAAGAACATGCTGATGTAAAGTATTTTTTTGGTAAAATGACCCTTTATCCTTGGATTTTAGAAGATAAACTTGATATTTTATTAAGTTTTCTTGATAAAATGTTTCCTTCGGATGGTTCTGTAGTTTCAAAGAATCCTGTTTCTTTTTCAAAAATTGATGATTTTGTGAAAGATCTGGGGTTAGATGAAAACAGAAAGAAACTTAGAGAGAAATTTAAAGAGGGTAACAAAAAATCTATTCCTTCTTTGGTGAATTCTTATATTAAGATTTCTGAAAGTATGAAGTATTTTGGTGCTTCTGTAAATGCTAGATTTGGAGATGTGATAGAAGGATGTATATTACTTACTATTGCTGATATAAATCCTGATGTGTTTAGAGAACACACAAAACAATTGTTTTAATTTGAAAAGCCTGTCGTTTAAGATGGGCTTTTTATATTTCTAAATTTATTTTTTCTCAGTTTGGATCGGTGAACTCTAGTTTATATGCTGTGAGTTGCATTTGATAGTTTTCGTCCTCATTTCAATATAGATAGTCTCACAGTATTGGTAATCCATGATTAGACAAATGATAACGTATTTGGTGAGTTCTTCATGTGAGGATTTCTAGGGTTAATTCAACTCAACCCCCTTTTTCCCCCTCACAAAGGGGGATTGTTTTGCAGTTTAGTATTTTTGTGATTCACATTTTTGGTGTTGGATTTGGTACTTTTGCATGTACTGTTTCTTGTATGTAGTATGGTAGATTGTCTTTTATTTTCTTTAAGAATTCTTCTCACAAAACTGTTATGATAGACGTTGCTTTATAGAATTTTCTGATAG
>DATFJH010000041.1:0-2102 GCA_035269265.1 Candidatus Absconditabacterales bacterium | reverse complement strand
TTGTATCATAACTTTTCTAATATTTTTGGTAAAAATCATGTATCATCTATTCTTCGAAATAATTCTAAGTTGGAAAATGTTTTTTTTAGGTTATAGAATTGTGGATTGAAAGCATTATTTATTGGTACTATCGATTTTTCTTTTTGATCATTTCCATAATCGCTCTCTTTATTTGAAAGTTTTTGATCATCTTCATGATTGCCCCCTTTATTTGAAAGGGGGTTGGGGGTTTTTATTTTTTGTTTTTCAATTACATCTTCTATTCTATTACATACTTCTTCAAAATTATCATACACTTCATTATTAGTAAATCTTATTACTTTTAATCAATATTCTTCGAGTTCTTTTGTTCTTCTTTTGTCGTATTTAATTTCTTCTTCACTTCGATGTGTATCTCAGTCTATTTCTATTACTAATCTTTTTGAAGCTATATAAAAATCTACTATATAATTATTTATAATTTTTTGTCTTGCTGTGTTAAAATCTTTTCCTCTTAAAAACTTATATCGTAGTTTGTTTTCTGCTTGTGTAATATTGTTTCTTAGCTCTTGTGATCTTTTTTTTAGATCAGGATTGTATGGTAAATAGAATCAGTTGGTTTGAAACCCCCTATCCCCCTTTTTTAAAGGGGGTAATCAATTATTTATTTCTTCTGTGTAACTCACAAAACTTGATAATTATCAGAATTAATTATTCATCAAAAATTTCCTATTTTTAGGTTTTGTGGAAGTTTTTTGTTTGTAAGCTTATTGTTTCTTATATTGTGTTGTATCATACAACCAGTGATCCATATTTTTTGCTCTTTTTTTATATCTCTTAGTAGGCCTGTGATTTTGTCTTCAGATTTTTGTCTTACAGAACAAGTGACTAGTATTATAATCTTTGCATTCTCTTGTTTTTCTTCATAAGAAAATCAACAATTTAAAAGAATTGTTTTGATCCTAGCTCTGTCTGCATAGTTCATTTGACAACCAAATGTTAGTATATGGAATGTTTTCATTTTAAATTAAGAATTTATAATTTATAACTTAGAATTTCGTAGTTTTTTATTGAGAAATACTGTGAAAGTAATAATGATTTGTTGTTTTTATTCAATTGATATTTTTTTTCATTGCAAATCTTCATTACTTTTCTATAACCTGTTTTGATAATTTTTATAAATTAATTTTTTTTATGATATTTATTATATGACTTTTATCTGTAATATTTTTGTTGTTTTTTTCATACTTTTTTCCGGCATTTTATATTAGTGAATTAATTTTGAGTTTTACTCCATATATAGTTTTTTTTGCATTGGCTTGATTTGTTTTAAGTATAATATTTATGAGAAACAAAAAACTATGATATTATGTAACTATAATGCCATTGTTTGTTTTATTGTTTGCTTTATTGTTCTTTTTATTTTCTAAGAATTTTAATAAATTTTATAACTGAAAGTGATTTGTTAGTCTTACTTGAAATGAACAATGATTAGATATTTTGTATTCAAATATATTGTATACTAATGATGATTATATTTGAATTTTGGAGGAAATAGAAAATAGAGATCCTGATTTAATTCTTATGGTAGAATTTGCAGACAATCATAGTGTGGCTTTAAAAAATCTTCTAGAAAATAATTATCCTTATTCAGCTCGTACTAGCTGGTCTCAAAGATATTTTGGTAATGTTGTTTTTAGTAAAATACCGATTAATAATTTAACTCATAAAGTAGATCAGGGTAAATGGAGATATACTCATTTTCATATGAATTATGATGAGGTTGATTATTATTTATATTTGGTTCATGTTAGCTCTCCTGTAACTTATGATTATTTTGATATGAGGAATAATCAGTTTGATATATTAAAAGAAGATTTTTCTGAACATCAAAAAGATATAACTGAAAATGATAAAGTTTTGATGATTTGAGATTTTAATGTATCTCCTTGGTCTTATTATTACAAAGATTTAGAAGATAGTTTGATATGATTAAGTAATTTAACAAAGAATTTTACTATATTGTTTACTTGGAGTATTAAATATTTACCATTTTTGAGTTCGCATATAGATCACATTTTTGTTAGCGACAATTTGACTTTTAATAATATAGAAAAAATAAA
>DATFJH010000040.1:0-2531 GCA_035269265.1 Candidatus Absconditabacterales bacterium | reverse complement strand
TTTTGATCTCATTTAAGGTCTGATAGATCTATATATCAGTTATCTTCTTGGATCTCTTCATTGTTATTTTCAATAGAAGATTCTTCATCTATTTTTTCATCTTCAATAATATCTTCTTTTTTGTTATTATTTTCTTCAGTAAATTCATCACTTTCTTCTTTATCTTCATCTCAGTTAAGATCAGATAAATCAATATATCAATCATCTTCATCTTCCAAATCCACATTTCAGTATCAAACATTATTGTTTAACTCATCTTGATATTGAGCAACATATTCACCATTTTCTAATAAATACAAAATTCTTTTTAATGTTTCTCAATCTAGACGCCAAGTTGGTAGTTTTTCTCATCATACTTCTTTCCAAATTTCTGGAAACATAGATTGTATGTATCCATATGCATTTATTAATTTTTCATCAAATTCATTTCCTAGATAATTAAATAAAGTTTCTGATTCAAGCATATCTTTTCTATTAGAAGTTGTTTCAAGTGCAATTTTTATTATATTTACTGGATTATCTCATGTTTTTATATTAAATTTTTTATTTAATGTTTCTTTTATTTTATCAACATAAGTTTTTGTATTTTCTCTATTAAGTTCATAGGATTTTAAAAATAGTTTTTTTTGATTTAAGACAAAATATTCATAAGGATCCATATAAGTATTATCTGTCTGTGAAATATATTTATCTCTAATATCTATCATAGATTGATATTTTTCTACATCTGTTTTGTTTATTTTATATTCCATTTTAATAGAATTATCATTATTTTTCTGAGAAAAAACATCATTACCCAAGGTAACAGCCAAACTCATAGCAATACATAATTTTAAGCTATTTAAAAAATTTTTATTTTTTCATGTTCCTTTTTGGGGCTTATCTATTTTGTTCATTTTATTAGAATATTTTAGTTTAAAATTTATACTTTATTATACTTAAAATTTTGATTTTTTGCAAAAAATACCATACTTTTTTCAAAAAAAAGAAAAAGGTGCGAATCTACAAATAGATCGCACCCAAAATAAGTTTCGTTATAGCCCCTACCACTCCGAAGAGATGGTATAGTTTGGAGCAGTAGTTTTGATAGGAGCTTCCGGGAACTCATCGTCTCCTTGCTTGTATCCTGGACCAGCCATATAAGCTGATATAGATATTCCTGATGCTATTGCCGTAGCTTGAGGGTCTTCAGTAGTTACATAAGCCAACTGATTTCCATCTTTTTGATACACAATCATATATTGTGTTTCAAATTCAGGTTTTTCAACTCCGACTGAGTCAGTAATCATTTTTCGTGAAACTGGAACACTATTGATCTTGTATATCAATAATATCGAGTCATTTTCTTTTGCATTTTGGCTTGCATATTCATGCATATTGCCATATTCTGCAAACATTTCCTGGTCAGATTGACTCAGGGAGTTATAATCAAGTTCATTTACTGTTACTTGACTAAAACTTACTGCAGCAATAGCTGCAAATACCAATAAAATAATAATTCTTTTCATAATTTTTCTTTTTTTTTGTTAATATTAATTTTGTTTTAAAAGAATTATATTAAATAAAAAATATATGTCAAGTCTTTTTTTGATGTTTTTTGTTTTGTTCAAAAGTATTGAAAAGAACTGACTTTTTGTTAAAAAAAAGAAAAGAAATTATTGTTTGTCATTTCGAATTGCTTGTGCCGCAGAAGTGCGGTATTCTATCTTGCAGATTTGTCATTTCGAGGTTTATTCGAAAGAATTGCCGAAGTTCTAACTTGCGAGATCTACCTATCGGCAGACAGGCCTGCCGGTAGGCAGGGATCTAAAAACAGATTCCTCGCAAGATAGAGCACTTCGGAATGACAATGTATGACTTTTTAACTTTTAATCTTCAGCTTTGAACTACTTTTATGGATTCAAAAAATATGCATGAATAGATAAAATCTGGAAATCTGAATTCAAATCAAAAGATTGAGATCTTATTCAATTTTGAGAAGATTTTTATTTATCTTTATGAAAAGAAGTTTCATTTTTTGAACAATATAAATATTCAATAAAAATAGAAAAAAGTGATATAGTAGAAAAAAAAATATTAAATAAACAAACATTAAAACTATTACATCGAATGGTTTATCAGCGATATTCTACATACAAAAATGTAGTCAAGTTATTCCTCCCAGAAGAAGTAGAAAAACTAATCGACAAAAAAATCACAAAAAAAACTAAGTTTCCTATCCCCCTTATAAAGGGGGACGAAGGGGGTTCTATTTTAAAACAGACACACCTTTCTCAAGAGGGCCAAACTCTAATTGTTTTCCCAGACCTTCGAACTCTTATGAATCTCACAACAGAGGAGTTTCGTAATCAAAAATGAGTAGATACATTACTTTCTACGAATACTCAAAGTCAAAAAGACAAATCTTGGCGAAATATAAAAAATGGGAATACAAGTATTATTTTAGCTACCCATTCAGAGATTTTCCAAAATTATAAAGATTTAAAAAAAATAATCATTATACGACCACACAAGCGATATTATTCAAATCA
>DATFJH010000039.1:0-7077 GCA_035269265.1 Candidatus Absconditabacterales bacterium | reverse complement strand
TATGATAATACCCTTTATCTGATATTTGGCAGATATATATAGTATCTCTGATGCACTTTTTGTGTCTTGAATATCTGTTTTTGTTATATGAGCTATATTTATAGTTTTGCTATATAAGTACAAAATATTTTAAAAAACCGCCTTGTGCGGTTTTTTTGATATATAAGAGTTTTTTAATTTTTTTTATATGTATAATAAAGTCAAATTTATTTTGCAATTTTTGCTGTCTTATTTTATTTGTCTTGTATTTTTATTGATTTTTGTTTATAAGTGTTGTTGTAAATAAAAAATTTAAACTAAAAAAAGAAAAGGAGGTCTTTATGAGAATACGATCAAATCCAAGACGAAACATAAGACTTTTTGAGCTTAAGGATTTTCAAAGTGGTTTTATATCTTCTGATGGTGTAAAGGGTATAAAAAAATATAAAGGGTTTAATATGGCTATAAATTTAAATTCTTTGGTTTATACTTCAAAATCTGATGATTCTTTTTTACCAGTTTTTGGTACTGGTGATCTTAATGTCGATTTTGAAATCGATTTATCTTCATTTGTTGTTGATGAATCTAAATTGGTTGATTATAAAACGCTAAAAGAAGATAAAAAAGCCCATTGGTACCCAATAAGAGTCGATATTTTGGACAATGTTTTGTCTTATGATTATTCAGATTTTGATGATGAGTCTATAGAAGGTTACTTTGATGACTGGTTGAGTTCTTCTCATTTTGAAAAAAAGGATCTTTTGCAAAAGATAAAAGATTTTCTTTTGAGAGACTTTGATTCGATGGATGTTGTAGAGATAGTTGATGAAAGAAAAAATTTGATTAGAGATATCCGTTTTTTAGAAGAATCAACAAACTCTATTAATCTATCATTTGATTATGATCAAGACGATCTTGAAGATGATTTTCAGGACCACTTTAATCCTGTTTTTCATAGCTATTCTGATAGTGAAAAAAGAAAGATCTTGGATCTTTTGTTGATAAAGCTTGATTTTATCAACAATTATTTATTGTCTAGTGACAATTGGCAGAGTCTGTCAAAGGGTACTTTCTTGTCTATCAAAGAATACATGATAGAAAAAGAAAGATATGAAATCTTGGAAATACCCACTAGGTATTTTGCTAAAAAAAACAATTAAATTACAAAAAGAGTCGATTATTTCGACTCTTTTTTTGTATATAGGAACTTCTAATTTAAAGATTCCTGCCTTCGCAGGAATGACAGCTAGAGGGATAACAGAGGCAGGAATGATGTTTCTAAAAAAGACAGTTTTATTTTAAAAAAAACCCTAGCGATTTATTGCCAGGGCTGTTTTACATGGTAAAAAATATTTATTTTTTCTTTTTGGGGCTGAATTGATCTCCTAATCCCTTTATTGCATCTAGCATTTCTATTGGTAGCATCCATACAGTAGTATTAGATTGATCAGAGCTTATGTCGTTGATAGATTGTAAAGTCCTAAGATGTAATGCTCCGGGTGCTTTTGCCAACATTTCTGCTGCTTTTTTTAGATTTTCTGATGCTTGAAGTTCTCACTGAGATGTAATAATTTTGGATCTTTTTTCTCTTTCTGCTTCTGCTTGTTTACCTATAGTTCTTTTTAGATTTTCTGGTAAATTTATGTCTTTTAGTTCTACTGAAAGAACATTTACTCATCGTGTATCTGATTTTTCGTCTACAATTTTTTTGATTGTATCGCTAGCTTCTTTTCTGTTTGTAAGTAATTCGTCTAATTCGAATTGTCATACAATATTTCTCATTGTGGTTTGAGCAAATTGACTCATAGCATAATCTACATATTTTACATTGATTACTGATCTATCTACTTGTTTTTCTTTTATTTCATAGTAGATTACAGCATTGATGCTACAAGAGATGTTGTCTTTTGTCATAGCTTCTTGGCTAGGTACATCTATAGCCTTTTCTCTGATATCCACAGTCTTTGTTGTTTGAATGATTGGTCGAATAAACTTAAATCATGGTGTTAATGTTTTTTCATATTTTCATAGTGTAAAAACTACTTTTCTTTCGTATTGTTTTACGATTCTGATACCTGCTAAAAAGTAGATTAGTATTAATATTAAAAGGTAGTTCATTTTGTTATTTTTAATATTTAAAATAATATTATATATTTATATATAAGATTTTTTATATTAAATGAAAGATTTGTTTATTATGATTAGTTTTAGAATTAAGAAATTTTATTTTAAGAAAAAATTAACTATTTCAAAAATCATTCAAATAATAAATAAAGAAGATATTAAAATTGCCAAACTTTTGCTCAAAAAAACTTCGTACTCTGGTATTCTATTTCATTGGGTATGTGCCTTTCTATGTATGATTAAAACTAATATTACAATTAATCATCATGCTATTATTCATCATATGGTTATGATGTTTATAAAAGAAAAGAAATCAAACATTTCTAAAAACAAGAATATGGCAATTGGTAGTATAGCAGATCTAAATCGTGCTGTTTTCTTTTTGTTTTTATAGTCTTGTATAAAGCTTCACTCTAATGATGTTCACAATGCTAAATAAGATGTAAACATAGTTATCATTCATATTATTATAAATGGTGTTCATAGTGCTAGTGTTGAGACTTGTGGAGTACCTTCTCAACTTGTTCAAACAACTAGAAAAGTGAATAAAGCATAGATTAAAATTGTTATAATAGATCATATTATTATGACTTTTTTTGTAAGTGATTCATCTTTTTTGAGTACTTTGACCACCGATGGTAACGAAAAAAATTCTATTAAAGAAAACAAAACCACTCATAGAGGTAGAAATAAATATCACTTATTAAAAATAGTTAAATTTGCATAATTTATGTCTTTTGTAAAAAAGATAAATATTAATATTAACATTAATATTAATAATAAGACGCCAAGTCTTTCATATTTTCTTAGTGAAGATACTCAGCGTCGTAACAAAATAGACATTAAAAAACCAAACAAGGCTCAAAGAATTGTTGTATATTCTAAATTTCAAAAAATAATATAACTCAAACTTTCTCAAACACCTATCATATAAGCCAATAATGCAGATAATATAGCAAAGGCCATAAGAACAAACATTATGTTTTTACCTTTAGTTCAAAGATATTTTTCGGCATATCAAACTAATTGGTGATCTTCTTTTGTTCTCAAAATTATTTCTCCAAAATATAGGTTTATCAAAAGTATTAGAGCTCAAAACACAAAAAGATATCACATCGTTGTTAGAAATCATGATTTTACGGCAACATATGGCATACTCAAAAATCATACACCAACTACTGTTCAAATTATTATTGATGTTGCTGTGATTATTTTTTTGGTTTTTTTGTTTATATTAAAAATCATTCCTTTTATTGTAGGACCAATAAAAAATTAATTTATTTTTATTTCCATTTTTGCTACTGGTTGCTTGATTTTTATATTATTTCTTGATCTTATAAACAATCACAAAGATATTATTTTTCTTACTAACTCAATTTCTCACATAAGTTTTTTGTCGATATATTTGTCAGAAGAAATTGGGAAATGTTTTAGATGTATAGAGTCTCACTTTATGTATTGTTTGTTACTAAATTTTTGTAGTTCTAAATAAATATATTCACTAATAAATGGTGCAAATGGAGCAGATATTTTTACAAAAGTATTTAGAACCTCAAACAGTGTATTGTAGGCAGATATCTTGTCTTGATCCATACCAGATGCTCGAAATCTTCTTCTAGATCTTCTGATATATCGGTTTGTCAATTTATCTATAAATCACATAAGTAACTTGCTAGCGTTGTCTAAGTGGTAATGATTCATTTCATTTTCTATTTTAATTCATAATTCGTTTAGACTTGCAAGTATCCATTTATCTAAATCATTTGAAATTTTGTAGTTTGGCAACTTGATGATTTCAGCTTTTGACAAGTTTCATTTTTTACCATATATATCTTTTCGTAATTCAGTAAACACTACATCGTGTGATACCAACAATACATTATTTCAGTTTTCTTGAGATAATATTTTTTTGTAAGTAGCTGTTATATTATTTACTCATTCTTGTCGCAATCATTTATCCTCAATTATTTCAAGATTTTTATCTAAGTTTTCTTTGTATATCTTTTTTATTATTTTTGCAGTTTTTGTTGTTCTGTCTGAGTGAGAACAGTAGATTTTGTCCAATTCTAATCTTAGAACTTTACTTATAAATTCTTCAGAATTTAATTTGTCTATTCATTCTTGTGTTAATTTTGAGTCCAAATCAAATCAAGCAGCATGAGCATGTCTTATAAAGAATAGGTTTGTATTTTTTGTTTCAAAATTGTCTACTTTTGCATATGTTTCAAAGAATTTATATGCATTATTTAATGATGCTGTAAAATCTTTATATACTTGATCTACTCATTTTTCAGTAAATTTCATAGGTTCGGCTTTTACTGAAGGAGAAGATAGCATATACAATCTATATGCATCTGTACCATACCTATGAAATAAGTATTCAGGATCTGGATAATTTTTTAAGCTTTTTGACATTTTGTGTCAATCTTCAGCTAGTATTAATCCATTAATAACCACATTATCAAAAGAATTTGATCACATCATAGCGTTACCCAAAACGTGCATAACTCTAAACCAACCTCTGGTTTGATCTAATCATTCCATGATCCAGTCTGCTGGATATATTAATGGTTTGTAAGACCTTTCGGTTCAGTCTTTTTTTCTAATAAATCATACTTGTCCAAAAGGCATAGATCAAGATTCAAACCAACAATCCATCACTTCTGGTATTCTGTGGTATGTTTTTCAATCTATATTAAATCGATAATTGTCTACATGTGGTCTATGTAAATCTATTTCTTTTTTTGTATCATTGTCAAAATAGTGTATTTTTGTTTCACAGTTTTTTAGATAATATTCTTTTTTTCTCTTCCTATAGTCAAAATCTCTGAAATATCTTTGCATTGAAACAAGGACATCTCAATGAGAAACAGTTATTATGGTTTTTGTTTTAAATTTATTATTTATGTCTTGTATGTAATTTTTTGCTCTCAAAAATGCATTGTCTATTGTTTCTCCGTCATCAAAAAGTTTTTCATTTGTTGGTATTGTAGTAGTCATTCAACACTCAAATTCTTTTCATTGTATTGATGGGTAGTATATTTCATGTGTTCTTATATCTACAAAAACATTTTCTCAAATTTCAAAAATCTTTTGATTGTTTTCATCTTGATTGTATTCTATCAACTTTCAACTATGGTATATTTCTTGATATTTTTTAACTATTTCTTGATATTTTTGTTTAATTATTCAATACTCTGACTCTCCAAAATTTGATTTTAAAAATGGACTTATTGTTTCAAAGGTTCTTTTAAGTGGTGAGATAATAATTACAAAATCTTTGTCGTTTCAAATCTCTTTTTGCAAATTATTTTTTAATTCTTCTGATTGTATTTGTCCCTCTTTTGTTAAACTTCATTCACCTAAAGAATCTCCTCGATTTTTTTCGTTGAAATTTGTCCTCCCATGTCTAACAAAAATATTTTTTGTAATATTTTTTGATCCATTTTTTGTATTATTAAAAAGTTCATCTAATGTTCAAACACTTATTCTATCTTCTTCGTTTTTATCATTTTGCCATATAGGTATAGGAGATCATCGATATCTATTTCTACTAAGATTCCAATCTGGTGCAGAATCTAGAGTATCTATAAATCTTTTTTTAACAGTTTCTGGTACAAATCAGATTTTTTTTGCATTTTCTACTGTTTTTGGTTTTAATTCTGGTTCCTTAATAAACCAAGAATCCATAGCTTTTGATATCAATGGCGTACCACATCTTCGACAATGTGGATATGAATGTGTATAAGATTGTTGGAATATTAATTTTCACTCATCTTTCAATTTTTTTGTAATGTCTTTGTTGGTGTCATATACTCTGATTCATTTATAGTCTCATACTTGTTCTGTAAATTCACCGTATTCATTTACTGGTAAAAACAACCAATCTTTGGCTGTTTCTCTAGTGAAAATTTCTGTAACAACTTCAAAGTCTTCTTGTCAAAATCAAGGAGCTATATGTACAATACCTGTACCATCTTCTGTGCTTACATAATCTCATTTTATAACCTGAAAATAATCATCTTTATATTTACTTGGTATTTTGCTTTGATTGATGTATTCAAAAAGTGGTTTGTAAAATATTCAATTCATTTCTTCTCATTGAAATTTTCTGATTAAAATATAATCAGACTTTTCTTTATAATATTTTTTTAATAAATTTTCAGCTAATATATAATATTCTTTACTAGCCTTATCAAAAACCATTACATATTTGACATATGGTCACACAGCTAAGAAACTGTTTGATGGAAGAGTCCATGGAGTAGTTGTCCAAGCTAATAAGTTTACTGGTCTGTCTGTTTTTGTTTCTTTTGCTATTTGGTTTTTGTGTATATATAAATCATAAAATTGATTTATAATTTCATCTGCATCATCTATGATTGTGTTTTCTATTTTTAGAGCCATTCATAGTTCGTTTTCAGAATCAATTATTTCTACTCGCTCTAAGTGTGTTGTTTTGTCTGGTTCCATATTTTTTATTTCTCCAGAAACTTCTGCTTCTATATGTATTAAGTTCCAAAGTCATCATCATAAAACTTCTTTGAATTCTCCAATTATAGTTGAACTTTTTGTTTCTACTCATATTTCTTCTTTTAGTTCTTTTGCTACAGTTTTTTCTATAGAATCTCATTTTTCTACCTTACCTCAAGGAAATACATATTTTTGTCATTTTTTGTGATATCACATCAAAAATTTATTGTCTTTTTTTATTACACAACAAACAACATTTATAAAACCATCTGAAGTTGTGTCATATTTTTTAATTTGTTCTTGATTTTTGTTGTATATAGGAAATTTGATTGTAATAGCAGGATCTTGTTTGTCTTGATATCACTCGTTTACTTCTGAATTAGACAATCAAGTTGCACAAGATGGGCAATATCGTTGTATTTTAAATCATTTATAAACTAAATTTTTGGAATATAAATTATCAAATACATTTATTACAGATTCCATAAAATCTAAATTCAT
>DATFJH010000038.1:0-3062 GCA_035269265.1 Candidatus Absconditabacterales bacterium | reverse complement strand
TGTCACACCTCATATTATCCAAAATATTATGCTTACAACGAACCATGATAAACCAATAACGGCCAATCAAATACCAGCTTGTTTTAAAATTTTGAAACCTTCTTTGTATTTTCCTTCATCTCCAGCTGCAGTTACCATTTTAAATCATCCATAAAGCAATATTACTAATGCTATAAGAGACAATAAACCTAATACCCAATTTATAAAACTTTTTATAACATCAATCAATCAACCACCAGTATCTTGTCATTCTCCAACAACTCAAACTCAAGCTGTGTTTCATGGATTAGTACCAAATCCACTAGTATCGTCAAAATTTGATTGTCAATTTACTATTGCTATACTTCCAAGTCCAAGAAATCAAGCTATACCAAGTCCTAATAATAATTTTTTAAACATTTTTTTGTTAATTAGATATAAAATTGTTATCTACAATATACTAAATTATTTTGTGAATGCAAATTTTTTTTATACTTTTTTTGTATTGAAAAAAACCAATATATACTTAGAAGTAATTATTAATGGATAATGGTGAATTGTAAATTAAAAAAGAAAAATTAAGCTAAATTACCTATTTTCCATTTTCAATTATAAATTAATAAATTGTATGAGGCTATTTGGTTATAAAATATCTTTGAATAATTATATAAAAAAAAAGATTAAACAAAATAGATCTTTGAGAGATTTTTCTAATTCTCCAGAATTAATTGTTTTTTTTCTTTTTTCTTTTTTATTTTTTATTTTATTTATTAGATTGTTTTTTGTTCAAATTATCCATCACAAAAAATATGATGATGTATTAAATAGTCAGCACGTTAGTCAATCTTTATTAAAAGCAGATAGATGAGCTGTTTATGCTTATGATAAGTCTGAAAATGAAGTAAAATTAACAGAAAATATTTCTATGTACAATGTTTTTGTGGATCCTAAGTTTATATGAGATAAAGAACGTTTTATAGAATTGTTTACTCCGGTTGTTTATAAGCATCTTTGTGAAATACAAGGTATGGAAGTTTTAGAAAAAATAGATTGTATAGAAAATTTGGAAATCTTTGCTACAAAAGATTTATTACCAAAAGCTCCTGAGTTTTTTTATATGGGTAGCTGAATTGTGAGTGATGGTTATTATACATATGATTGGACTTGATATAACCAACAAAGACAAGAAATTATAGATAATTTTTCTACTTGAGTGGCAGAAAATTTGATAAAAAATGGTTTGGATAAAAGGATAGAAATTGGTATTAAAGATTTAAATTATATATGATTTTTTTCAAACAAGAGTTTTTTAGAAGAATTGAAGGATTTAGACTTAGATTATGTAGTTGTAAAATATGATAATTATGTTTATATAGATCCAGATGAAATATCAAATGTTTCTAGGGAGTCAATTCCTTTGATAAATTTATTAAAAAAATATTCTTATTTTCGCTCATATACCAATTTTGAAAAAAATTTCTATGAACAAGAAAATAGGTATGTTAAGTTATTGTCAAACGCAAATCCAGTAGTAGCTCAAATGGTAAAAAATTTAAAGCTTGAATACTATCAAGAACGTACAAAAGATAATGTTCCTATTTTGCACTGATTATGATTGGAATCTTATGTAAATAGATATTATCCATACGGTTCTTTTCTTTCAAATGTTTTATGATATGTAGATAAAAATGATGAAGCTTATTATGGAATAGAACAATATTTTGATGATATTTTACGTGGTAAAGATGGTAAGATAATATGACGTGCTTCTGCTTGGATTGGAAATGTGGGTGCTAATGAATTTGAAATAGAGGATGTAGTAGATGGAGATGATGTATATTTAACTGTAGATATATGAATACAAAATGAGATAGAGTCAATTGCTAAAAAGCGACAACAGTCTTTAAATTCAGATTCTGTCAGTGTTTTGGTTTATGATCCGCAAAATGGTCATGTAAAAGCTTCAGTTAACTATCCTTCTTTCAATCCAAATAATTATAATGATGCTTATACCCTTACGCCTTTGCTCGTTGAAGATTCTTATGTAGTAGATAATGAAACTTATATAGATATACCAGTTTATATAAAGACTTGATGAGAAACAAGACTTGCTACTACTTATGAAAGAGTAGATACAGAAATAAAAAAATATGTAACCAAAAATCTTTATTGATCACAAGTTTTTGTAGATAAAAATATTTCAATGGCTTATGAACCTGGTAGTATTTTTAAAATATTTACTGTTGGTGTTGGTTTAGATACAGATGAAATAAGTTTTTATGATTTTTATAATGATCCAGGTCAAGTTAAAGTCTGACCTTATACTATAAAAAATGCAGACAATAAACATTGTATGTGAGAACATTCATTTATGAATGCCTTAGTTTTTTCTTGTAACATATGAATGGTTAGGATTGTTCAAGCTGTAGGTAAAAATAATTTTTATAATTATTTATCAAAATTAAATTTTGGTCAATTGACTAATATAGAACTAGCTTGAGAAGATCCTTGATCACTTGAATCTGTAAGTACCGTTTCTTTGGCAAGATATCTAAATAATTCTTTTTGACAATGACTTTTGGCCACACCGATTCAGATAGCTGCTGCATATTGATCATTGGTTAATGGTTGATATTATATAAAGCCTACAATATTAGCAGGTATTCGTGATAATCAAACTAATAGATATTATCCAAATAAAACAGAGGTTTTGAGGCAGATATTTAGACCAGAAACAGCTGATGAAATAAGAGAGTGATTGTTTAGTGTAATGGAGAAAAATCCAGATTATACAAATGATATTAAAGTTGAATGATATGATTTATGATGAAAAAGTTGAACATCTCAGATATCTTTTAAGTGAAAATATCAGGAATGATTGTGATGGACGAATTGATCTTTTGTTGGTTTAATAACAAAAGATGATCCTAGGTATGTTGTTGTAATACAGGTTCGTAGACCTAGAGCTAGTTATTGGTGAGCTCAAACTGCTTGAAGAGTTTTTTCTGATGTGGCAAAGTTTTTGATTGGGTATTCTTTGATAGAGAGAACGAATTAAAACGTTTAAACGTTGAATTGTTTCA
>DATFJH010000037.1:0-2342 GCA_035269265.1 Candidatus Absconditabacterales bacterium | reverse complement strand
AATTTTATGATAATAGCAGCAATAGTTTGTCTTATTATCACAATATTTGATTATATAATACCAATATTATGAACAAAAAAAATGTGATGAACAAAACGATGAACTAGATGAAATACAGTTGGACTAATAGTTTGAATAATTGTTCTTCCAATACTTGGAATCACAATATGACCATTTGGTTTAATATGATTAATTGGATGACCTTTTTTATGAGCATATATATGAGAAATAGCTTATCAAAACGATAAGAAAAGCAAACAAGACAACAAAAAAGCACTAAAATCTGCTTTTTGATCTTTTTTATGATTTATATCTTGAACTTTGTTAAAACTAACATATACAATTATAATATTGATATATTTTGTACTAAAAGCATTTACTATCATAAAAAATATGTTTTAAATAAATAATCTGTCATTCTGAGTGAAACGAAGAATCCAGTATATCTAAACACTAGATTCTTCACTGCGCCCGCCTGCCGGACGGACAGGTTCAGAATGACAAGTAGCTTTTTAATTCTTAATTCACAAAGACATGATTATTTGAATTACATGAACACTTTGAGCTGGGAAAGGAACTATCTCAGATTACCTTATAGAAAAAAAATGATACAAACATTATTCTGTAAGTTGATACATTACAAAAGAAATAGAAAAAAGAGGAATGGAAGTAAACAGAGATGCAATGTACCAAGTATGACGAGACTTAAAACAAAAATTTTGAGCAGATTTTATAGTAAAAGAATTGTATAAAATCGCTAAACAAGAGTGAAACAATGCAATAATAGAAAGTATCAGATCTCCATGAGAAGTAGATGGATTAAAAGAATTGGATGACTTCAAATTAATATCTGTGGATGCAGATATTCAAACTAGATATGATAGAATTAAACTACGCGGTAGTGCAAAAGATAATGTAGATTTTCAAACTTTTGTATCAAATAATGAAAGAGAACGAGATAGTGATAGCACAGATCCAACAAAAATTAACTTATCAAAATGTATAGCTCTAGCAGACTTCAAAATAAATAATGACTGATCTTTCGAAGAATTATACACACAAATAGATCAAATATTAGATTAATTTCAAAAAATGAAAAAAATAATAATTTTTATATTACTTTTAACTTTAAACTTTCAACTTGTAACTCACGGGTATCTTTTTGGTATTAAATCATTCGACAACACAATAAACAACATACAACAAATAGAGGAGAAATATAATTTTAATTTTCCAATAGTAGCCTTTATCTTCGATCCATGGTCAAATGAAGTAGAAAAAACATTAAATAACCTAAAAGAGAAGTTTTGAGAAAACAAGATATACCATATTTCTATTTCTCCAAACAAGTATTCAGCAAAAGAAGTTTATGAATGAAAATTTGATCAACAATATAAAGAGTTTTTTGAATTAGTAAAAGATAATGATCTAAAAGTAATTTTTAGAACTATGCATGAAATGAATGGTGGACGATATCCACGATCATCAGATCCTGTGAATTTTAAAAAAGCATGGATTCATATACGAGAATTGTCTAGAGAAATCTGATTGGATCAGAAAAATATATTATTTGATATGTCGGTTAATCACCGAGATATGCCAAGCAAATGAAACCCATCTCAAACAGCAAATTTAATAAAATGTACACCAGAAAATAAATTTACAAAAATAGAATATAAAGAATTTGTAAGCACATGATATAAAACAGAAATTATTGAAAAAAAAATCCCAATACCTCAATCCAAAATAGAAAAAATATTAAATAAAGAAATTGAATACAATATTGTATGACAAACAATACAAATAGAGTATCCAATTTATAAAACAAAAATAGAAAAAAAACAAAACTGTTTTAGTTTTGAAGATTATTATCCATGAGATGAGTATATAGATCTTATGGGGATTACATTTTATAATCGAGGAAAAGCTTGATACAATAGACACTGGTATTACCCAGATAGAATACTAAATGATAAAAGTCGAAATACTCTAAAAAGACTAAAAGCTCTAAATAAACCAATATTTATTGATGAAGTTGCCACTACAGCAGTACGATACAATTGATCTTATAACAAAGAAAAATCCCAAGAAGTATATCGAGAAAACGAAGATCTAAAAAATAAACGATTAGTCTCACTAAAAGATTTTATGATCAAAAATCCTGAAATACTTGGAATGATTTACTTCAATATTGATTACACATATTGATTAAATTTCCGAATGATAGGTGAGGCTGATTGGGCAATAATTAATTTAAACAACGATAAATTTTATACTGGGACAAATGAACTATACAACAATCAAAACCTAAATAACAAACTATACAATCTATTTCAAACAAA
>DATFJH010000036.1:0-11901 GCA_035269265.1 Candidatus Absconditabacterales bacterium | reverse complement strand
TTAGCAAATTGACCAGTAATATTACTTATAGTTCACTCAGCAAGACCATCAAATGTTTTGTCTGACTTAGTTGTCTCAGACTCTGGATACAACCAAGGAAATTGATCTTTAATTTGTTGTTTCTGAGCTTCCAAAGCTTTGGTTCAAACACCTTTTCAAAAATCTTCCAATCATGCTTTAGCTGCACCAACTCATATACCACCTCAAGGAAAAGGTATGACTGGTAATGTACTCATAACAGACTGAATACCCTTTTGAAAATCTCAAATAGTATCTCAAAGTTTGGTACCTTTAACAGTAGCCTTGACCGCTGCAAATAGAAAAAACCAAATAATTCAAACTGCAAACAGCTTAGTTATAAACCAAGCAAAAGTATCTAATCAATCATCTACCATATTTTGATCCAATTCAAACTCCATCAAACCAAATATCGAGTAAGTATTTGTTTCAACTTTTTCCATACCAAATTCAGAAAGTATTGCTTCATCTTGAGACAATCATGTATCTTTAAAATCCTTTGGTCATCAAAGTGCAGTAAGAAAAATCAAAGACATACTAATTGCAAATACTACAAAAACAGGAGCAAAAATTAATTTTATCAAATGAGATATCTCAAAATAAGGAAATATATCAGAAATTTTGGATGATTTTCCAAAAGCTCATTTAAATACTTCAAATAAGATAATTATAGGCATTGAAGCTATAGCCAACCACAAAACTCATATCCTAACCAACAAAACTACAGCCAAGGCTAATAATGGAAAAAATAGTGCGGCTGCAAAAAGAACTTTAATCAAAAGCATAAAAAAAGCAGATGTAACATCTACATCTTGTCATGGTCCATCAGCTATAGAAGTATAATCTAAAAGTGATGAATATATTGTAATAAAAGGTCAAACAAATCATTTAGATTTTTCCAACAAAGAATCAATAGTCACTTTTCAATCAGAAGGAGCATTCTTAAAAAAATCATGATCTTTTGATATAATACCAAAATTGTTGTCTATACAAGTTTCTGGTATCTTTGACTTATCTAAAGACAAAATATAACACTGAGAAACCAAAGTTTGCGCATCTCAACTAGAAATCTTTGAAAAATAATTATCAACCACTTCTTGATATTCTTGATTGTCATTATATCATGTCAAAGGACTTGGATCTATATTAGAAAGCTCTTCAAACCTATAAGGCCAAGCAGAAAGAGAACAAAATCATTCTTCAAAATATTCATCACTATCTACAAAAACTTCTTCTTTTCAAACTATATAAGAACCTGTCAATCAATTTACTTCCCTAACATCACATAATGATATTTTTTTACCAGCATATGTATTATAATATTTTATTCACAACTCACCATTATCATTTGTCTTTTTTTCCAATTTAGCATTAACACCCATTACTGGCATATCTTTGTAAGATTCATTATTTTGCAAAACAGTCATCGGTAATCCACCTATAGAATATGTGAGTATTGTAGAAACATCTATCACAGCAGCCATCAAAAACCAACTCATCTGTATCAAAACTCATGCTATCAAGGTTTTCTTTATTATACTAACAGGTCATCGCTTATCTCAGGATCATCACTTACCAAAAGGAGATGTAAATATATTCCTAACAATTGCAAAAAGGACCAAAAATCAGAGTGCAAAATTGGCAAAATTTTTCATTATATTCCAAAGACTCCACAAACTAGCATCAATATGCAAAAAAGACCCATAAACCAAAGTATTGTCCAAAGCAATTCAAGCAATAAACAAAACAGGCCAAAGCAAAGAATATATTAGCTGAAGTATTCTTGTTGCTCAATCATTGAAATCAATAATTTTGTCTGTTGAGCTATCTGTAGATACTGTTGTATCTTGTGATGATTGAGCAAAAACATCAGTATTAACAGAAAAAACCAAGGTTCCCAATCATAACAAAATTAAAAGACCCAAAGTTCTTTTCAATATTTTTTTTGAAAGATTTAATTTAAGTTTTTTTATTATATTTCACATAATATTTTTTAGACATAAATATCAATACAAAACCAATTATATAGCAAATATATATATATTCAAAAAACTACTTATTTTTTTACCTAAAAACATACCAAAACCCCCAAAAAAGTATCTAATATGTTAAATAAAATAAGACATGCATCCCAACCATTCGGGGTGTCGTCGTTTTATATGTTTACCCCGCAGCATTGCGGTGGCATATAAGAATTTAGTTCTTTAAAAATTCCTATATGTTAAAAAAAGATGGCTGAAGCCATCTTTCACCAAAAAATGTCATCCTGAGTGAAATAAAATGGAATCGAAGGATATAAATTTATACTCTTCGACTACACTTACCTACCGGTCAGGCTGGCTCAGAGTGACAAGTTATTTCAAATCACCAACTGTCAAATACTCTCCATATTCACAACTTGGCAATAAATCATTTTCCTCAGCATAATTCCAATAAGCCAACTTGATATCTCAATAAGTTCATACAGATCGTCATTCTACCAAACCTTTCATTACTACATAAGTTTCACAAAATAATTCTTTCTCAGGATTTATAGTTTTACCAATCATTTTTTTATCATAAGCTGTTCTATAATAAGGATAATTTTCACTTGAATAAGGCACATAAGTAAATCTTATATTTTTGTTTGTATTTAGGTTTTCTCAATCCAACAAACTAACAATAACATCATCAAATGTAGCTTTTGTGTCTGGATCAATCAAATCCATTTCTATTAAATCCCCATCAATTATATTGTCTTGTAAATCTCCAGACAAATCGTCATCAACTGAAACAAAATTATTTATTCAAGTATTTGTGATTTCTTCATCATCTAAACTTGGAATATTGATATTAAATGTTTTGATACCAGACCAAACTAATAATAAAATCAAAAAAATCATATATATTTTTCATTCCCAAACTTTTAGACTTTTAAATCTAAACAAAATACCAAACAAAATAAACAAAACAAAAGATGCTGCAATACTAATTAACAATTGCAAATGTAAAACAATATTTGAAAGCCAAAACCAAACAAAAAATCAAAATAAAATAGATATAACAAAAAACCAAGCATGATGAATTGGTTTGTATGTTTTTTTAATTTTTTTCTTGGTTGTTTTTTCTATATCTGCTGAAATATTTTCATTTAAATCTGATTTTTTTTCTTTTGAGATTAAGGCTATTAAAAGGATAAACACAAAATTTATTGCCGCTAACAGAAAAAAATTAGATTCTCATCGTAAAAATCATATAAATAATGCTTGTAAAACAAAAAAATACAAACTAAACAAAAGAAATAAGTTTTTTTTCATCATGTTTTACACACATAAATATATAAAAGTCAAACATTTTTACACAAATACTAACTATATACTAAATTATCTATATTTTTCAAGCATAAAATTTGCAAAAAAATCTTTTTTTAATAAAATTAAATAGCATATGTTTAATCTAAAACTTAATTAATGAAAAAAAAATTGTGTCACATAATCAGTTTTATACTAGTAGTCAGTAGTTTTACTCTTTTGACAAACGTTTTTTGACAATGATTTGAATTGTGAAATACAAGCACTATATTAAACACTGATATGAACGATGCTATAAACACAGACAATGGTTGATGAACAATATGAGATCCAATAAGAGAATGAGCATATCAAATAATCAATTCAAATGATTGAGACTATGAAGTATGATGAATTATAAATGATGAAATTACTGATCACGATACAGCATTAAACAATACTTTGTGAATAATAATTAGAATAATAAATTACGCTCTTTGAATGTTGTCTCTAGTAGCCTTAATATATCTATTGTTACATGGATTTATGATGGTTACAGCAGCTTGAGATGATGCAAAATACAAAAAATGATTAAAATGAATAAAATATGCTGCAATAGCACTAGCTGGTATATGATTATCTCGATTTATAATAAGTTTTATATTCTGGATAATAGAAAATATAGCCACATCTGTTTAATTAAAATAAATATAAATGAAAAAAATTAAAAAAACTATATATGGTATAATTATAACATGATTATTTATATGATTTTGATTTACTATAAATTTTCCTTATGAATATAATGAAAGTTCCACAGCAATATGAGATGAAACTGAATTTTGAAAGATAGTACAAACAGACGTAATAGATCAAAATGAAAG
This sequence comes from Candidatus Absconditabacterales bacterium, assembly GCA_035269265.1. Classification (GTDB taxonomy): domain Bacteria; phylum Patescibacteriota; class Gracilibacteria; order Absconditabacterales; family Absconditicoccaceae; genus JALOAF01. The sequence goes on along the minus strand of DATFJH010000036.1, from coordinate 7,730 downwards.
CGCATTAAACAGACTACTAGAACTATTCAATCTAAGTCAACAAAGCCGATACTGATCAGGTACTAGTAAAGCTATATATTATGCCAAAATGATAGTAAATATGTTGTTGTCTCTAGTAAGCTTAATAGCCCTAGTCATGCTTATATACGCTTTTTACCTAATGTTCTTCTCAAGACATGAATCTGGTATGACAAAAGCAAAGCAAGTATTGAAAGGAGTGGCTATAGCCTTAGCAATAATGTGATTATCTTGGTTTATAGTTAGTTTTATATTTTGGATACAATCCTGAAGTGCAAATAATAATGGTTGATGAACAACTATAATCCCTAATTCAGCACAAGCTGTTTCCAATATATCTCTAAGCCCTTAATATTTAAATAAAAATTAACAAAATGACACTATTCAATCTATGAGAACAAATGAAAATAAATCCACAAAAAACAGAAAATCTCTTTAATACAGAGACTATGTTACCTGTATCAGAAATAAAAAATGATACAATAATAATGAAAGATTGATGATTGAGAGCAATCATGAAAATAGAATGAATCAACTTAGATCTAAAAAATTTTGATGAACAACAAATAATATTAGAACAGTACAAAAGATTTTTAAATTGATTGTGATTTCCAATACAAATAGTTGTACGCAACAATTATTTAGATTTATCAAATTATTTGGATTATATAAAAGGAAATATTGAAAAAGTTACAAATCCCACATTAAAAAAAACATGAGAAGATTATCAAAAATTTTTACAAGATATAGATAACAAACAATGATTAATATATGAAAAATCATTTTACATAGTAATACCATATTATCAATCAGAAAAGGACAAAAGTAGTATAAAAAAATCTTGGTTTACAAAGTTTTTAGATGTGTTGAATGCTAAAGATAGTGTAGAAAAAATTGTGGAAAGATATAGATGATTTTCAAAATGAAAAACAATGCTAGATACTAGATGCAATCTAATTACAGAATGATTGTGATCTATTTGAATAAATGCAAATAGGCTAAATACATCAAGCATTATATCGGTATTATTCAATTATTATAATCCACTTTTACACAATGCACAATGAAAAATATAAAAAAGACCCAATAGGGTCTTTTTTTTTAGCTAATAGCCAATAGCTATTAGCTATTTTTATTTTTAATATATTCTTTACATTTTTCTTCTAATTCTGTACAAACATCAACTCGCTCTTGTTTTCAATCTCATCTATCTACTTGCTCTTTATACCAATCTTTTCTTCTTTTTATCTCATCCAATGATGCCTGACAAACAATGTCATCTTCAGTAATACAAAATCAAGCAATATTAATTCACATATCAGTAGGTGACTTATATTTAACCATATAATTTTTGTGACTAACAACATTTTTTGCTATTCACATAACTATCTCAAATCACTCTATATCTCTATTATAATTTACAACCTCTTGTCCATATGCTTTTTTATGATATTCATCTATCATATTGATATCACCAACATCCACAGTAGCAGCTTCATAAGCTAAATTAACTGGATGATTGAGTGGTAAGTTCCAAATAGGGAATGTTTCATATTTTGCATAACCAGATTTTATTCATATTTCATTATCAAGATAAATCTGACCAAGACAGGTCGACATTTTACCACTACTACTAGCTGCACCAGTAACTAAAACTAAGTTCTTAGTCAAAGGAATATGATCGTCTCCACCAAAACCAACTTCACTCAAAACATTTTCTATATTATGTGGATAACCTGGTATTTTATATCTTTCAAATACTCTATAATTCTTCTTTTGAAATTTACGTTCAAAGTTTAGAATCAAATCAAACATATTTCCTATATCTATTTTATTTATCACAACAATAGGCTTAATACCTATGTTCTTTTCTATAACCATCAACATACGATCAACATAATCAGAATAAGAAATATCTTCATTAGAAAGTTGTCTATTTGATATAATATCTTCTGCATTTACACAAAAAATAATATCAGCCTTATCTTTAAGATCACTAAATATCTTTTTCTTACTATCCACCAAAAATCATGGCAGAACTCTAGATGCATGAGGATCTCTAATAAACTTTCATCAAATTTCCAAATATAATCTTCCAGAAAACTGACTAATTCTATCCAAGATTTGATTTTTTTGCATTTCAACATATTTATCTCCATCAAAACCAATATCTTTATGTGAAATAGTATCAGTAGTATTTATCATAATTTTTTCAACAAAATAAAACACAAACATATTATAATCAAAAGACTTTATTTTGTCAAAAAAACAACAGAGAAAAAAATCCTTCCCTCGGGGGGAAGTTGTTCGGTTGTGTAGCATGGCGAAACAACTAGTTTGGGGTAATTTAACAGATTTGTGTTAAACCCCCACCACCCTTCGGTTCCCCCTCCCCCAAGGGAGGAATCAGTGTTAAAGTATTTTCTCCTCTTTCAAAAAATCCAAATACTTCTCAAAGTCTTCTGGATACTTATTGGTCAAATAATCCTTCAAAAGACCTTTCCAATCAGAAAATCATTGAGTCAAATTCTTTCACTCAATATCCAATTTTTCAAACAAATCTTTGGTAACCTTTAAATTCTTTTTCAATTTTACATCTTTTAATTTTCTAAACAACTCTTCATCAATATGATCATAAATTTCATCATAATTTAAATCCTCTACTTTGATAGAAACAGATATATCTTTATCTTCAATCTTATACTTTGAATCAAACCCTATATCCCAAATTTCAGATCAAAAATAATTCTCTTTATTTTCATTTATCATCTTTTCAATAAAATTTTCTACAAACTCTTCATCAACCTTTATCCTGTCCCCTTTAGGATTGGGAATTAAAGGGGGTTCTTTTTTATCATTTTTCAATTCTCAATTATCAACCAAAAAGTATGGATTCACAAAAAACATCTTCCCTTCCAGTTTGCCATTTGAATATTTAAAAAACATCTTTACCTGATTAAGCTCCAAAGGCGAAGTATTCCAAACACTTCAAGTACAAAAATAATTTTTATATATAAATCATTGATGAAGATGACCTGAAATCATTTTAATGTGATCTATATCACAAAATAATTTAGAAATAGCTATGTCATTGAAATAAAATCTACCTCTTTGTCACGGAAAATTTATTCACTCTGTATAATAGTGATGTATTATTGTTAATTTTTTATTTTCTTCTCCATATTTTTGTACATAATCCAACAATATTTGATTTACTTTTGCACTAATCCTTTCATTCTTTTTCTTCGATTCAGATAGAGTCTCAATAGTTTTCTTAATTTCTTCTACCACACTGTCATTTCGAATTGTTCTATCTTGTGAAAAATCTAAATCACCCATTTTATTGCTTTCCACGGACTCCTCCATCTCCAAAAAATATGGCAAAAACAAAATATTCTCACCTTCTATATTTTCCACTTTTGGTCTAGTAATAAAATCAATTCTACCATCACTTTTCACTTTTCACTTTTCACTTTTCACTGTATTGATAGTTTCAAAAGTTCTTTTTGCTTCTTCAAATACAAAAGTATTACCAACCCAATCATGATTTCCTGCTAATACATAAACATTTTTTCCTTTTGAAAAAAGCTCCAATATAAAATTATAAAAAGCCAATAAGGCTGCTCTATCATAAGAAAAATGATAAACATAATCTCACAAAAAAACTATATTTTTTTCGCTATCATTCTCTTGAACATATTTTTTAATATTATCAATCACCCTATCTTTAATACGAGAATTGATATGTAAATCTCAAATCAAAAGCATTCTGTTTTTCAAAATTTAAAGATAATTTTTATTTGTCATCCTCGAACGGAGTGAAGGATATAATAAAAATTACAATCCATACACATAGATAAGATTAAAACAAAAATTTTCAAGATAAAAGACTATTCGTTTGAAATAACAAAACAAGTAAATATAAGATAAAATATATTTATAAAACAAATCAAAATGACAAAATCTATATTTCGATTTAGACAAGATCTAAGAATAGATGATAATATATGATTATACAAACTATCAAAACAAGATACAGAAATTTTACCAATTTTTATATTAGACGAAAATCTAATTGATTGATTTTGAACGCTTTCTGATCCTAGATTTTGATTTTTGAAAGATGCTTTAAAAAATCTAGACAAAAACTTAAAAAAAATATGATTAAATTTGACTATTATCAAATGAACACCAGAAATTATAATACCAAAAATTATAAAAAAATTACAAATAAACAATATTTATTTAAACAAATCTTATGATAAATATTGAATGCAAAGAGATTTTACTATCAAAAATTTTTGCAAAGAAAATAGCATTTCTTTTTATGATTTTATATACAATCTTTTGCAAGATCCTCTAGATATTAAACCATACAAAGTCTTTTCACCATATTTCAAGACACGGATATCTAAATTACCCAAAAACTTTGAACTAAAAAAACCTAATAATTGCAAAAATATAAATTCAAATAAAATACAAAAACTAAAAAACAATATTGATATAATAGATATCAAAGATTTAGATAATATAATCACAGCTAAAAATAAATACTGGCCAGTCAATCAACGAAAAAAAATTTTTGAAAATTTTGATTTTTCAAACTATGAACATAGCAAAAATTTTCCAGCTATAAATTGATCTTCAAGGCTTTCTCCCTATATTAGATTTGGTATAATTTCTATACGTCACTTATATAATATTGCACAAAATCAAAATGCCAACAATTATCTTTTTGAATTAGGACGAAGAGAGTTTCGACATCAAATAGCAATATATTTCCCGTACTCTAGAGAAAAAGAATTTTTAGAAAAAAGACAAAAATTAAATCGACAAAATAATAAACAATTATTCCAAAAATTTTGCGATGCACAAACTGGCTATCCTATAGTAGATGCAGCTATTAGACAATTAAAGGAAACTAATCGAATGCACAACAGACTTAGGATGATAGTAGCATCTTTTTTGACCAAAGACTTGTTGATAGATCGAAGACGATGAGAAGAATTTTTCAAAAAATATCTCTTAGACTATGAAGAAGTTGTCAATATCTGAAACCGACAATGGTCAGCTTCAGTATGAGCAGATCCTAAACCTATCAGAATATTTAGTCCTATTAGACAATCCGAACGTTTTGACAGCGAAACTAAATTTATCAAAAAACGAATCCCAGAACTCAAAAATTTTTCTCCAAAAGAAATACACGATCCCCTAAATAATGATTTAAAATACAGCAAACCTATAGTAAATCACAAAGAACAAACAATTAAAGCCAAAGAAATGTATTATTGAAAATAAAATAAACTTTATTCTTTTAAATAAAAAAATGATTAAAAAAATTCTTTCAACAATCCTTGTGACACTACTCTTTTCAAATTACATCTTTGCTTCAGATGCTTGTCTAATGAGCGATAATTTAAGTAAAATTAAATGCGAGAGAGAAATTTATTTGGAACAAAATATTTCCGACATTGCCAATTCAAACTGAGTAAACGAAGTACTTTGATGAACTTTTTATACAACAAAAATCGAACGACTTGAAGACCAAAAAGCTGTAGTAGATTTTGAAGACTGACATATCTTGATAATCGCAGAAGTAGAGTTTGAAGAAGACAACAATATCACAGATTTTGAGGTAATTTATCCACAAGATTATTTTGATAGTAAAGAAAACGACAAAGAAGAAAGTAAAGAAACAAACAATGAAATCAAAAAAGAAAATAGTACTATCAAAAATTTCTTTTTAGGAATAATAAACTTTTTTAAAGGTATTTTTAAATAAAAAATTGATTGGCTAAAATATTGAATAAAAAGCTCTTTTTCTTATAGTAAAGAACACTATTTAATTATAAATAACCTAATGGCATTAGACAATACTCCAAAATATCAAGACATGAGCAAAAGATTAGAACAAAATCATCAATGATTGATAAAAGATGCTTTTGAAAAATGAGAAACTCAAGTTAGAATTGGTTGAGAAATATACAATATTTTACAAAGTTGAGAAGAAATAAAATTAGAATTCTCAAAAAAAGATCCTGATAGCATTTTTAATTTAGATTTAAAAAACTAGCACCAACCTATATTTCCAACGTGTTTAATCAAACTATATATTAGATATATTATAGTTAATTTATTCTTTAATACAGAAAAATGAAAAAACTTTTTTTACTACTATCTTTATTCACTATTGCTTTACTTACTTGATGTTCACAAATAAGTAATATAACAACACCAAAAACATATAACAATACAGACCAAAATATTTTAAATTTTTTAGAACAAACTATAGAAGAACAAGAGTCTTGTAATCAAAAGTCAAACAATGAAAAAACATTTGTTTCTTTTGCTGTTTTATGAACATGAAAAGCAGAATTTTGAGATTTAATATATTATTTATTAATTAATGGAGAATGAATATATATTGATGAAAGATGAAACCTTTCTAGTTCTTGTGGATTTAGTTGAATACCTGCTAGTATAGAACTCAAAAAAACAAATACAGGTTATATTATGATAAGTTATTCAGTAAATAGTACAAAAGACGAATCTACTTTAAAAAGAATGTTTTCATCATCAGCATATAATAAATTAAAACAAGAAAATCACATTTATAATACAAATATTTCGCCTCTCCAAAGAGCTGAAAAATATTTCTGAATAACTTTCTGGACAGGGTGAAATTTTGAATGTACATTTTGTGATCAAAATCGATACTATGCAGGAAATGGTGATGAAGAAAAAGTAAAAAAATGAATACAAAAATCTTATTCAATATTCACAAACAATAAAAATGAAGAAAATAGATATTTAACTTTCAATAGTAATTGAAATTTTGAAAACCATAATTCACGAGATGAAGGAACAGGAATACGAATATTCTGACAAGATAATACAACAATTCTTGTTGATGCTTATCCATCTCATACTTATGATAGATACATTATACAATATCAAACATGAGATGAAATTCATTTAACGAGAGAAATTCTACAAAAATAAAATATCGTTTTAGCACCACCCGGGTACCTTAAACACAATCTATTTGCACACGGATGGCTGAGACATGTTGAATTAAAGACTATTTTTCTTATAACACAAACAATAGTTTATTTCTTATAAATTCATATGAAAAAAATATTTATTCTAACACTAATTTCGCTAATCTGAATAACATTAACTTAATGTTCTCAGAATAAACTTTCTGAAGATGAATTATTCGAAAAAAAACAAGAATGTTTACAATACAACTATATTGCTAATGAATATATAAAAGAATATGTTTGAGAAAGATTTAAATTAGAAGAAATATTCTATAGTCCAAAACTAAATACATGTTTAGCATCTTTTGAATGAAAAACATACTCAGATAATTGAATGTTTTTTGATTATGACATATATGACTTACTCTCAAAAAAAACAATAACAGTATGAAAGTCACAAGAATATCATCAAAATAAAATAAAAGAACTAAAATGATAATAATTTTAACAACTAAAAATCAATCGTGAAAAAAGAACTAAAAAATCTAAAAATAACCAAAGTCTGATACTGATGAGTCGGTATAGCCAGAGACAATGAATGAAAAAAAATACTTATCAAGTGATGAGCATTGCCAGGTAGCATGGTAGATATCAAGATCACTAGAAAAAAAAGTGACTACTTACAATGACATATAAGCAAAATACATGAATACGACAAAAACTTCACAG
>DATFJH010000035.1:0-6305 GCA_035269265.1 Candidatus Absconditabacterales bacterium | reverse complement strand
GTTGATATTTGTGAAGATAATAAGGAAAAAATATTTGAGTGACTAATCAAGCATGATCTTATTGATCTATTGGTTATTGAAAAATAGACATAAAAGAATCCTCTGTAATAAAGGGAATTCTTTGTCTGCATAAAATTATTTATTGTAAATATAGCATCAAAAAGCTTTATTTGAAGTTTATAATTATAATATTATTTGACAAATAATGAAATATATTTCATTACCCTAATTTAAATTCAATTTTTTAAAAATGGTAGTGGAATATTTTTTTATTATTGAAAAATAAAAAAATAAGTCTATAAGTCAATTAACTTGATAATTTTTAACTTTATAAACTTTTAACCATGAAACTGTATGAACAAGTACAAAAACAAATCAAAGATGCATATTCTTTTATCAAAGATGAATATGATGCAAATTTATTAGAAAAGTTTCTTTATCCAGACAGAGTGATGGAGTTTTATATACCAGTAAAAATGGATGATTGAAAAACAAAAGTTTTTATATGATATAGATCTCAACACAATAATTCAAAATGACCATATAAATGATGAATTAGATTTCATCAAAATGTATCTAAAGATGAGGTAATGTCTTTGTCTGCATGGATGAGTCTCAAAACATGAGTAGTATGACTTCCATTATGAGGTGGAAAATGAGGTGTTATAGTAAATCCAAAAGAATTATCGATTTGAGAATTAGAAAGATTATCTAGAGGATTTATGCAAAAACTTGCACCATTTATCGGGAATCAAGTAGATATACCAGCTCCAGATGTTAATACAACACCACAAATAATGGCATGGATGGCTGAGGAGTATTCAAAATTAACATGAACACGAACTCCATGAGTTATTACAGGTAAGCCATTATCTATAGGTTGAAGTGAGGGTAGAGGAGCAGCTACTGCACAATGATGATTTTATGTTTTAGAGCAATATTTAGCAGACAAAAATGATTCTATATCTGGTAAATCTGTTGTGATTCAATGATCAGGAAATGCAGGTCTTACTTTTGCACAGATTGCTTCAAAAGCTTGAGCCAAAATAATAGCAATATCAGATAGTAAATGAGCGATTTACAATGAAAATGGTTTAAATATTAATGATATTACTTTACTTAAAAACAAGAAAAAATCTGTTACAGAATATTGAGATTGAAAAGTTATTACAAATGAAGATTTATTATTTTTAAATACAGAGATACTTGTCCCTGCAGCATTAGAAAATCAAATTACAAAAGATAACGCAGATCAAATAAATGCAAAATTAATTTTAGAATTAGCAAATGGACCTACAACATATGAAGCTGATACAATATTACAAAAAAAATGAGTAGATGTATTGCCAGATATTTTAGCAAATTCTGGATGAGTTACTGTAAGTTATTTTGAACAAGTACAAAATAATATGAATTATTATCGAAAAGAAGACGAAGTAAATAAAAAACTTGAAGATATTATAAAACCAGCTACAAAAGAAGTAGTTTCTTTGGCTGAAAAGTATAATACAAATCTTAGAAATTGAGCATATATTTCAAGTTTGAGAATCATATTAGAATCTATGAAAACTAGAGGATAAAAATACTGTCATTGCGAACGAAGTGTGGCAATCTAGTATTTTGATATACTGGATTGCTTCGTAAACTCGCAATGACTTTTTTTATTTGCAAAAGAAACATCTTTCTATATAAGTCTTACACTTATTTTATTTATTGTATAAATTAAAGAATGAAGAAATTATTATTTTTATTACCGGTTTTAGCTTTAGCTACTATTTTATTGGCATGATGTTCAAATAATTCAGAATACATACAATGTACTGAAGAACAGAAAAATGCAGAAATTTGTACTATGGAATATATGCCTGTATGTGGAGATGATGGAGAAACTTATGGAAATGTTTGTAGTGCTTGTGCTACTGAAGGAGTTAATTCTTATATAGAATGAGAATGTGGAACTACAGAAGAAGTTTGTGGTCCAGAAGATGAAGTATGTGAAGTACCAGAGGTAGAATAATATTATAAAAATTGAAGATATAAAAAAACTCCAATGCTATTTAGCAGGGGAGTTTTTTTAATACATTGTTTAGTAATCCACCTAGGGTTTAAATGTATAATCGCACATAAACTTGGGATGAAACTCAGCTTTAATAATTCTTTGCAAACAAATTTCTAGTATTATCTATTTCTGTTTAACATGGGATTAAGATTTAATCAGTCGAATAACCTTTCCACTTCTTTTTCTGTAAAAATTACAGCCTCTATTTCACTAACCGTATTTCATGTTGTTTTATCTTTTTCTATAATTTTTCATTTTCACGCTCATCAAGGTATTGCATTAGAAATAGTACTATCATTTTTATTATATTGCATTGGTCATTTTTTCAATAAATTCATTTTATATTGTATAATGTGAAATTTATTAATAACTCTTGGCAAACAAAACTCTTCATTTGCTTTCTTTTCAGCTTATAATACATTTTCCTGTTTCATTGGGATCTTTCAAAAATTCTTCATTTGGTATACATCTAATCGTAGCTTTAGTTTCTTCTTGTATTTTTTCTGCACTTTCTACAGTTCCATCCCAATGAGCCATTACAAATCATTTTTCTATTTTTTCTTTAAACTCTTTATATGTATCTACATAGTATGTGTTTTTTTCTCTAAATTCTTTATTTTTTCTAAATAAATTATTTTGTGTTTTAAACAAAAGTTTAGAAATATTTACCAATATATCTTCTATTTTCATTATTTCTTTTTCTCCAGATTCTCTTTTAAATACTTCTACTACTCAATTTTCCATATCTCTCTTACCTACAGTAATTCTTATTGGTACTCATTTTAATTCATATTCATTAAATTTCCATCCTGGAGATTTATTTGTATCATCATCGATTTTATATCTTAATTTCATACTTTCTTTGATATATTTACCCTCAAAATTTAGATGAGTCTCTTCCATTCTGTCAATTATTGGTTGAATATATTTTTTTATTTCTTCCAAATCTTCTTGAGTTTTAAATATTGGTACAATTACCACATGCAATGGTGCTAATGCTGGTGGTAAAACTAATCATTTATCATCACTATGAGACATGATAATTGATCATATCATACGTGTTGTAACTCATCGTGAAGTTGCATAAACATACTCTAATTCATTTTTTTCATTTGTAAATTTTACATCAAAAGCTTTTGCAAAACTTTGTCCCAAAAAATGAGATGTTCATCATTGTAGTGCTTTACCATCTTGCATCATTTGTTCAAATGTATATGTATCTACAGCTCAAGGAAATTTATCATGTTGAGGTTTTGGTCAAAGTACAGGAGAAATTGCCATGAAATTTGTAGAAAAATCATCATATAAATCTAACATTTTTAATGTTTCTTCTTGAGCTTCTTTATATGTTGCATGAGCTGTATGTCATTCTTGCCATAAAAATTCAGTTGTTCTAAGAAATGGTCTTGTTCTCATTTCCCATCTTACCACATTTGCCCATTGATTACACATAATTGGTAAATCACGATAAGAATTTATCCATCTTTTATAACTATCCCAGATAATTGTTTCACTTGTTGGCCTTACTATCAATTCTTCATCCAGTTTTGCTTCTGGATCTACTACTACTCATTTCCCATTTTCATCATTTTTTAGTCTATAATGTGTTACTACGGCACACTCTTTAGCAAATCATTCTATGTGATCAGCTTCTTTACTAAAAAAAGATTTAGGAATAAACAATGGGAAATAAGCATTATAATGACCAGTATTTTTAAACATTTTGTCCAATGTATCTCTAATGTTTTCTCGTATAGCAAAACCATAGGGTTTGATTACCATACATCATCTTACTGATGAGTTTTCTGCTAATTCAGCTTGTTGTACAATTTGGTTGTACCATTCACTGTAATTTTCCGATCTAGGAGTTAATTTTGCCATTTTTTATAAAAATTTATTAAAATTTTCTTATTTTATATTTTTCCGTTATATTTATAATATATAAACATATATAATAAAAAAATAAATGATTTCATCTCTTTTTAAAAAAAAGATTTTTTCATATAAAACATGTCAATATCTTTCATTGAAAAAATAATTTTTATCATTATAATAACAAAATAACCAAAAAAGAATAAAAATGAATATTTTTGAAAAATTAGATGCTTTTTGCTATGCTCATCCCAATATTATTTTTGTTATGACATTGGCAATCATAGGTGTATTTTTAACATTTATCATTATGTGTAGGATAGAAAAAATTGAAAAATCCAAAAACTCTAAATGAATTTCATTTAGAGTTTTTTTATTGCAGATAAATTCCAAAAGAATATATTAACTTTTAACTATTTACTTTTAACTTTTAACTAAAGTATATGTGCGGTATATTTTGATATGTTTGACAAAGAGCTGATGCAAATAAAATTCTTTTACATGGTTTAGAAAGGTTAGAATATCGTGGTTATGACTCAGCAGGTATGTATATATGAAATAAAAATTGAGAAGATATATTAATAAAAGCTGTGGGTAAGGTTTCTATGTTGTGACAAAAATTAGATCAAAATTTACCAGAAAATAAATCTTGGAATTTTGGTATTGCGCATACTCGTTGGGCTACTCATGGGTGAATATCAGAAGATAATACGCATCCACATTATGATATGAATGAAAATTTTCATATAGTTCATAATTGAATCATAGAAAATTATCATCAGCTAAAAGAAGAATTAAAATCAAATTGATATAAATTTTATGGAGAAACAGATAGTGAGGTTGTTGCAAACCTTTTAGACTATTTACGAACAGGTGATTTTATGGAAACAGTAGAAAAAGTGTTGTCACAAGTTCGTTGAGCTTATGCTTTACTTATAGTTTCCAAAAGAAATCCAAACGAAATGGTGGCTGTTAGATTGTGAAGCCCATTAGTGTTTGCGTATGATAAAGAAAATTGATTTTATTTTTCTTCAGATAAACAAGCACTGTCTTGATATGCTGATAAGTTTATTTACATGGATGATTGAGATATTTTACATATCCAAAATTGAGATTACAAAATTAAGGCAAATGGAGTAAAGATAACTAGAAAAATAGAAGATATGGATGTAGATTTATTAGAATCATCAAAATGAGATTTTGAACACTTTATGTTGAAAGAAGTTTTTGAGCAACCAGCTATTATAAAAAGAATATTTAAATGAAGAGTAGATTTTTCAAATAATACAATGAATACAGAAGCTTTTCATGGTATGAAAAATGAAGATTTTAAGAAAATAGTTTTTGTATGATGTGGTACTTCTTATAATGCCTGATTGCTAGGAACTTATTATATGGAGAACTTAGCATGACTAGAGTCAATTAGTTATATTGCTAGTGAATACGAATATCAAAATATTAAAGTTGATGATGAAACATTATTTGTTTTTATTTCTCAATCTGGAGAAACTGCAGATAGTATAGAAGTTTTGAAATTATTAAAGAGTAGAGGAGCGCATACATTTGGTATAGTAAATGTTGCTTGATCTACAATTTCTCGTTTGACTGATTATTGATTATTTACTAGAGCTTGAGCAGAAATAGGAGTCGCTTCTACCAAAGCTTTTACAGCTCAAATTACTTGTATACTACTTTTGGCACTATTCTTAGGTAAAAAGAGATGATTGAGCAAAGCAAAATATGATAAAATAATGAATGAATTACAAAAAATTCCAGAAAAAATAGAAAATGTTTTATCAAATTCAGGAAAAATAAAAGATATAGCAGAAATTATATCAAAATACAATGATTTCTTCTTTTTGTGAAGACATTATCAATTACCAATTGCTCGTGAATCTTCACTTAAGTTCAAAGAAATTACATATCTACATTCAGAGTTTTATCCAACAGGGGAGTTGAAACATTGACCTTTAGCACTTATAGATAATCAAATTCCATCAGTATTATTTTTACCAAATGATTTATTGTTTGAAAAAAATCTTTCATCTGTACAAGAAATAAAAGCTAGAGATTGAATTATTGTAACATTATCAGACAAAGAAATTCCATGATCGGATTATCATATAAATTTTGATTCAACTATAGATGAATTATACCCATTTATTACATCTATTGTGTGACAATTATTAGCTTATTATACAGCAAAAGAATTATGAAAAGATATAGATAAGCCTAGAAATTTAGCTAAAAGTGTCACTGTAAAATAAAATTTTATAGTTCTTCCCATTTGGGGAAGTTGGAGTGCGAAGCTAGATGGGGGTTGTAAAAACAATTTAGTAAATTGAATGAATATGAATCAAGGTCGACCAAATTA